>CALLVY010000301.1 GCA_938015925.1 uncultured Saprospiraceae bacterium | reverse complement strand
TCCCAAAAAGGCAGATCTTCGGAAAAACAATGAAATATTTTCAACAAAACGGCTCCCAAATTAATCCCCGAGCTAATCCAAATGGGAAAGATAAAAGAGATTAAACCAATCAAGATAGCTTGATAAGCGAGCTGTACAATTTCTCTGGGAGCTTGCATTGGTTTTTCTTTTTAGGCACCTATTTTGATTAATACGGAAAGCTAGATTTACACGACCCTACAGTAATTTTTTAATTTTAACGATAGGTCCAGGACATAGTGCTTGATGACAAGTCATGCAATTGTTTACTAAACTTTTATAAGCTTCTATTTTTTGAGAAGGGCTCACAGTCTTAATACTTTTTAGTGCTTGTAAATAAGTATTTGCAAAGGCCTTGTATTCTTTAGAACCCGCTTTTTCAGGTTCTGTTGCATGAGCGGTAAGTATTCTTTCGTGATCAAGACTTAAGCTTATCGAATCTCCTGCGGCTATTTGTTTTTTAACTTCTTGGATGTCCTCAAACATCGCACGCATTAAAAGAGCTAGCTCTGTATCTCCATTGGGGTTTATTGGCTGCCGAACTTGATTGTTATTATTTGAATTGGGCTTGTTTTCCTCACTACAAGATATGCCAAAGCTGTAAAGTAATAAGAAGCAAGTTATTATTTTCAAAGTTGTATTCATTGCATTTTCATTTCTAATAGGTCTGGAATCTCAAGTAAAAACTTGTATCCCAAGATATTAACTTATTCCTTTTATTCAATCCTCAAAATACAAGGATTTATTCCTCCTATTAGGTGGATTAGCTGCAAAATCGTAAATTCGCCTCATTAATTTAATAAAACAAGCCTAAGACATGAAAAATTCTTTTCTTGACCTCCTTCATGGTGTCGTTGAAAAAGTGAAACAAATGAACACCGCTAATCCGAATGTAAAAACAGCGGATGCTACTATTTTTGAATCGGTAAAAGAGCGTTTTCAAAAATCTATTGCCAAACCTAATGTGGTAACAGAAGAAGAATACTGCGAAGATATTTGTGAAGAAATCGATCAGGTACAAGTAGAAAACGAAGCGGATCCTAATGTAGAAACAGCGGATAATTCTGTATTCGAAAAAATGAAAGCGGAACTGGATGCGATCAAAGCGCAAATGGCAGCAGAGAAAGCGGCAGCAGCAGCAGCAGCAGCAGCAAGTACAGCTCCAGCTGAAATCCCAACACCTTCTGCTCCTTCTTCTACCGTGAGTACTGCTTCCAATGAAGTGATGGCCATGACCAATAGCATGGGCGGAAGCCTTGCACTACGTGCGGAACCTCACATGGGCGCTGCGACCAATCAAGTTCGGGTACCGGAAAGTAGTTTGGTGAAAATTTTGGAATACTCTGAAAACAGCATCAATCTAGATGGGAAAGACACTCGTTTTGTACTCGTGCAATTCGGCGACCAACAAGGTTGGATATTTGAGTCTTACCTCAATTTCAACTAATCGTCCACTCCATCCTTTAATAAAAAAATGGATTCAAGAACAATTGTTTACTTGAATCCATTTTTTATTAAAATCAGTTTGTGCAAATTAGAAGCTCAAAACTTTAAAAGTCTGTGTTCCTCCTTTAGTCATTAGTTCCACAAAATAAACACCCCGATCTGGAAAATTCAACAGTTGACGATGACTTCCTGCTGAAAAATTTTGTTCTTTTTCTAAAACTACTTTTCCCGTTAAATCTAAAATCCGCCAAGTTACTTCCTGCCCTCGATCTATCGAAAAGTGCAATTCACTTTGCCCATTATTGGGATTGGGAAATAAAGCTGCGGTACCCGGAAGCTCTATCGAATTCACGCCTACATTAATTCCTTTTGAATAATCAACAACTTCAAAATCATCGAAATAGAGGCCATCGCTTTCTACGCCAAAATCCGAGACCAATCGCCAGCGAAAATAGGCTGTCTTGTAATCGGTATATTGCGACAAATATACTCGCTCAGTTATCCAGTGCCGATTGCCAGTATAAAAGGCTTCTCCAATTGAATTGATGACGGAGTAATTCCCTTCCAAAGTCTTCCAATTTATTTGGTCTTCAGAGATTTGAAAACTCACATAATCACCACCAGATTCAAAAGACCATTTCGCTTTAAATTCGACAAAAGGATTTTCAGTATTAGATAAATCAACGGGTACTTCCGTCCACAAGAAGCTGGTGTTATTCCGCATATAATTACCATAGCGAGAATCTGCGATACTATGGTCGCCACCAAAGGCATCCATAAAAGTGGTGTCCCACGGCGTATTACCAGTCCCCCATTGCGCTATCCCATTTTCACAATCTTCGGAAAATAAAGTTGTTCTTGTGCCAGCATAAAAACGCAATTGTTTTTGCACCACCGCTACCCCATCCTGGGCAATTTCCAAGTCAATTAGAATCGCATCACCCGGCTCGAAAGCGCCGTCTTTTATTTTAAACCGCAAAGGCTGGCTGCTATTGTCTTTTTGTTCTTGTACTTGGAGTCCATTGATGGTGACGCTCGTTTCGATGGCTTCCAATTCCGTCTGTGGACTTGTGGCCTTGATCACAATTGGCGCATTGCTATCGCGTAAACCTTTGTTTCTTATCGTTATGACCAATTCCATTTCATCGCCGTTCCACAATTGCAGGTCATTGTTTATTTCATAATTTTGTAAGCTGATATAATCGCCACCCGCCCAGCTCAAATACTTCATCGGCCCAAACATCTCTTGTACTCGATCACAAATATCAGAAGGCGCTTCCCAAAACTCATGACCGATCTCTGGTGTCCAGGCAATGATTCCTTCTTGGTTTAAATAATCTTGAGTAGTGCCCGCACCAAAATAGCCGATCATCATTTCCCAAGTACCATAGCCTTTGTATCCGCTCGGGATAAATTCGGAGCTATGATCTGCATAAGCTTTGTAGTTTAACAATTCATTATTAAAGGAATTGGGACAAAGAAAAACATCACTATAGGTATGACAGGAAAAGGCGATACCTGGTTGAATTTGGGCTACAAAATCTCGGACATTTTGTGATTCTGGTTCGGAGAAAGCACTGGTACCATGATAGCTGCCGCTGCATGGGTCTGAACTTGATCCTACTAAATTTCCCCATTCATTACTGTAGTTTCGATTGAGGTCTACTCCAAAACAACCGCCTCCATTATCCCTTCTGTTTTTTCTCCAAAAACCGCCACCATTAGGATTGGTCGTTTGATTGTAAACATAACCATCGGGGTTTACGATAGGTATAAAATAGAGTTCGCGATGGTCTAGTAGATAAGTGGCCTCTGCATCTGTTCCATAATTTTCCAATAACCACCACATATAATAAAGGTGGGTTTCTAAACCCATCGGTTCTCTGGCGTGGGTGATGGCATCGTAATAAACGACTCCTTCCGTTGCGGATTCATCCGTTCCAACTTGGTCTGACATTTTCACCGCATAGACCGTTCTATCCTCTACAGATTTCCCAACTTCCATTACTTTTACCAGATCAGGAAATTCTTGTTGCATTAAATTGATGTGCACGATCATGTCATCATACGTGTGATAAGCCCCCATGCTGCCTTCATCAAAATGCTCTAATCCACAATTGGTCAAGGCAAAATCATTTTTGCTTTCTTTCCATAATTGCTCATACCGAGCCGCTAAGTCCGGGACTAGTATTTGAAAATCTACCGCCGCATTTTCTAGTATCGACAATTCCTTTTCATCGAGCACTAAATCCACAGTATGCGAACCATTTTTGTGGACATGATCAATGGCAATTCCAAGATCGGCTAAATCTTGAATGCTCCATTCTTGACCTAGGGTCAATTCTATTTTGGAATAGATGGGAGGAGTTTGCGCGTAGGCAAAACAAGGGAGTAAGCAAAGTATTAGCAATAGTTTTTTTAGGGGGTACATAGCAATTTTAGTTGATTTTATTTTAGAATAACAGGGGCATCAAAAATGGCAGTATCGGTTCGGCTTGTGATTTATTTTTTTAATCATTATTGCGAGCAATTCCGTTTTTCAATATTTCTTCGATTCTAGATTGCAATCTTTTTTCTGCTCCAACTACATCTCCAATCATCATCCTGTAAATTTTTTTCTTCGCTTTATCCGTGTTTTCAAAATTTTGAAATATAAAATCTATCTGCTTATCAATTCTCTTCATCAAACCTTCTTTTCTTTCTTCAATTCCAGCCAATGCAGATAATTTTTCATATTCTATCAATTCAATTTTAGAATTGGCAATAGCATTCCAGGAATTAGTTTTTATCGTTGGAGCTTGAATGCCATCAATTTTCATCATTAAATCAAACAAAGAGAGTTCCTCATCATTCAAGTAAACTTCAATGCTGTCAATAGATGCCAGTTGCTTAGGAATTACCCTTTTTAGATCTGTGTTGCTTTCTTCTAGTTCCTTTTCAATAGAGGAAAATATTTGACTCAGGTATTTTTTATCCTTTCTATCTTCATTCCAATTATTGATCAATAAAGCAATCAAAACTCCAATTATTACAGGAACAATTTCTCTGATTAATTGACTAATTTCTTTCATTCGTAATTTTTATTTATTCCACTTTCGTTTGCGGCTATTGTTCACAAATCCATTTTTTATAAGGCTAAGATACTGTGATTCAGTGGAATCGTATCTATTTACTCCAAAGTAAGCACCCGAAAAAGTTTAGATTCGTTTTCCATTCTAACTTCCAGCAAATAAAAGCCATTGTTTGCAAATTGCAAAAACTCGGTATGGAGTCCTTCCTGTAAAGAAAGGGTTCTGGTTTCTAATGTCCTTCCGGCCAAATCAGAAATCACGAGAAGGGCTTCGCCAGGTACTTGTCGTTGGATCTTTAGTTGGGCTTCGCCGGTGTTGGGATTGGGAAATAAGGAGCTTTGATTTTCGAGCAGTGGATTGGAAGTACTTACGGAAATTCCTTCGGAATAATTCATCACCCGAAAGTCATCAAAGTAAAAACCATCACTATGAACCTCATTATTGGCATGAAGCAAAAAGCGGAAAAGGACTTCTGTTTCACCGACATAGGATTTTAGGTCTATTCGTTCTTCTACCCAATGCTTATTATTGGAATAGGCCGTGATTCCTCCGAAAATAACTTCTGTATGTTCGCCTGCGAGCGTCTCCCAAGTTCCTCCATTATTTGTCGAAATTTGCAATTGCAAATAATCAATCTGCCCTTGAAGAGACCACTTGGCTTTAAATTCTAAATAGGGATTTTCGGCTAAAGATAAATCTATTGGCTCTTTGAGTGCCATCCAAATGTCTTGAGTTCCATAGGTATAATTGCCTTCCGGAGAATCTGCAATGCTCTGCTCGCCACCAAAAGCATCCATACTGCTAAGCCCCCACTCCGGACTTGACAACTCCCAATGCTCCAGGTCTCCTTCTCCATTTTCCAAAAACAATTCGTCTTGAGTTCCGGCAATAAAAAGCAATCTCTTTTCGGTAGAAATCATTCCATCCTGGGTGATGGTAATATCAATGGGAATTTCTTCTCCTGGAGTAAAAGCACCAATTAGTTCAAATTTCAATGGCTGGGCCATCGTTTGCTTTGTTCTGGGTGCCAAGTTATTTAAACTTACTTGATCTACTATGGCAGTCACTTTCACGGATGGACTGGAAGCACTTACGATTACCTCCTGGACAGTGGTTCGCAAACCTTTATTCCGCACTTCAATCATCACTTCCATTTCGTCTCCTTTCCAAAGCTGTTCTTTATTGAGCAATTCATAACTACTGAGCGCCGCATAATCGCCACTGACCCAACTCATGTATTTTAAAGTTACAAAAGCCTCTGTTACACGGTCACAGATGGAAGAGGCGGGTTCCCAAAATTGGTGGCCAAATTCTGGCGTATAGCCATAAATACCTTCGGTGTGCAAATAACTTCTAGTCGTTCCGGCAGAAGAGTAATTGATCAAGTCTTGTCCGGTTCCATAAGCGCGATAAGTTTCAGGAATAAATTCGGAAGCAAAATCATAATAGACGGACCTTTCAGGAAGTCCTGGTTCATAATGCTGAGGCGTGATAAATACATCGCCATAGGTATGACAGGAAAAACCAACTGCAGGATTAATCAGCGCAAGCAGGTCTCTTACATTGCGGGCTTCTGGTTCGGAAAAAGGAGCTTCGCCATGATAGATTTCGGAAGCCGGATTGGCACTAGAGCCCCAAGGTTCTCCCCAATCAAAACTGTAATTCCGATTGAGGTCTACCCCAAAACTTCCATCGCCATTATCTCTTCTATTTTTTCGCCAATAACCTCCCCCATCAGGATCTGTAGTTTGATTAAAAACATAGCCATCGGGATTGAAGACTGGCACAAAATACATTTCTCGGTGATCGACCAGATAGGTGGCCTCTGGATCTGTTCCATAATTTTCTAGCAGCCACCACATGTAATATAAATTCGTTTCTAATCCGATGGGTTCGCGCGCATGGGTAAGGGCATCGAAGTAAGCGACTCCTTCTTCACTGGATTCGTCAGTAGTGACATTATCTGAAATTTTCACTGCATAAACAATGCGATCTTCGATGGATTTTCCGATTTCATTCACGCTTACGAGCGCCGGAAATTCTTGCTGCATCAGATTGATGTGATTGACTATTTCGCTATAGGTATGATAACTGCCCATGCTGCCTTTATCAAAATGTTCGAGGCCACAATCCATGGCGGCCAAGTTATTTTCGGGCAATGCTAATTGTCTTTTATACTCCGCCTTCATATCTGGAATGAGTAATTCAAAAGGGACGGTCGCATTTTTTAGAATTGCCAACTCCGTTTCATCGACGATAAAATCAAAACTATGATTTTCATTTCCATGGACATGATCAATGCCGATTCCCAGATCTGCCAAACGCTGAATCGTCCATTCTCCCTCTATAGGAACCTGGACTTTAGAATAAACCGATTGGGTTTGGGCACTCATATGGAATGGTGCTAGGAAAATCAGGAAAAGGAGACAGGAAAATTTATTCATAGCTTTAGTTTTGGTAAGACAATTAAGGTCTTACAGCAAAATACTGAAAGTCCAAAAGAAATCCTCAAGAAAAGAATAATATTACTTCAACACCGAAACCCCAAGTTTTATTTCTCTACGGTAACGACCCGAAACACCTCTTTACTTCCATCTTTCATTTCGACTTTTACAATATAAAAACCATTTTCTGAAAAATGTAAAAACTCGGTATTATACCCTTGTTTTAGTTGAAATTCTTTGGTTGTTATGACGCGCCCACTCAGGTCAGAGATACTGACCATTGCATCCGTTGGGCTGATCCGATTCCAATTTAGTTGGGCTTCGCCCGTATTGGGATTGGGAAACAAATAGATCTGATTTTTTGGACTAGGGTTAAAAGTGGAGACCGAGGTTCCTTCTGTATAATCCATCACCCGGAGATCATCGAAGTAAAAACCATCCCCTTGTAGTCCGTAATCAGAATTAAATACAAAACGAATGAGCAATTCTTGGCCGATAAAGGCTTTTAAATCAATTCGCTCTTGGACCCAGTGTTTCGTATGAGTATAACCAGAAGTGAAGCCAGGAAGAGATAAAGTATAGTCTCCTATAAGATCAACCCAACTGCCGCCATTATCAATAGAGGTCTGCAATTGAACGATATCGTTCTGCCCTTCTAGAGACCATTTCGCTTTAAATTCGAAAAAAGGATTTTCGGTAAGACTAAGGTCGATTGGATTTTTGAAAGCTAAAGAACCACTAACCTCTCGCAAATAATTTCCTGTTGGAGAATCTGACATTGCTTGTACTCCACCATAAGCGTCCATGGTAGTAGTCGCCCAGGCATCCCCTTCTATAATCCATTGTTCGGTATCCAATTCACAATCTTCTGAGAACAATTCCATTTGCACTCCTGCACTAAAAATCAACTGTCTTTTCGTAGAGACCATTCCATCCTGCATAATCGTAAGGGTAATTGGAATTTCCTCTCCTGGCTCAAAATCACCATCCAATCTAAAACGCAATGGCAGGGTATTTCCCTTGGTTTCGCGAGGTGCCAGATTATTGATTTTTACTTCATCTTCTAGAAAAGATATTTTGGAAGAAGAACTAGTCGCCGAGATAAGAATTTCCTGGCTCGTGGTACTTAGTCCTTTGTTTTTTACTTGCACCATCAAATCCAATTCATCTCCTCGCCACAGTTGACCAGTATGAATCAACTCGTAGCTATTCAGAGTGGCATAATCGCCACTCACCCAACTTAAATATTTCATTGGAATAAACATCTCTTGCACCCGATCACAAATATTCTCTGGGAATTCCCAAAAGCTATGTCCGATTTCCGGTGTATAAGAATAAATGCCTTCAGAGTGCAGATAATCTTGAGTCGTTCCTGCTGCCGAATAACCAATTAAATCTTGAGCGGGCCCATAAGCCTTATATTCTTCTGGCATAAATTCAGAAGCGAAATCATAATAGATTTCTTTTTTTGGTAAATCTTCTGCAAAATCTTCTGGAGAAATCATCACATCCGTATAGGTATGGCAAGAAAAAGAAATCGCCGGTCTGATGGAAGCGACAAAGTCTCTGACATTCTGAGATTCCGGTTCAGAAAAAGCAGATTCTCCATGGTAAAGATCTGATCCAGGATTGGAACTAGAACCCCAAGGCTCTCCCCAATGAAAACTATAATTTCGATTGAGGTCTACTCCAAAACTTCCATCTCCATTGTCTCTTCTATTTTTTCGCCAGTAACCTCCTCCACTTGGATTATTGGTTTGGTTGAAAACATAGCCGTCCGGATTGACGATAGGTACAAAATAAATTTCGCGGTTGTCTATCAGATAAGTCGCTTCTGCATCCGTTCCATAATTTTCTAATAACCACCACATGTAGTACAAATGCGTTTCCAGCCCCATCGGCTCTCTGGCATGTGTAATGGCATCATAATAAACTACTCCTTCCGAGTTGGATTCGTCCGTTGCGACATTATCCGATATTTTTACAGAAAAGACACTACGGTCTTCCAAGCTTTTTCCAATTTCCGTCACCTTTACTAGGTTGGGAAATTCTGTTTGCATGAGATTGATATGATTTTGCAAATCATCATAGGTGTGATAGCCGCCCATACTTCCTTCATCAAAGTGTTCGAGGCCACAATCCATGGCGACTAAATTACCTTCCGCTTTTTGCAAATGATCCAGGTATTGCGCGGTCATATCTGGCACCAGAATTTCAAATGGAATTTGGGTATTCTTCAATAACTCTAATTCTACTCCATTCAAAATAAACTCTACCCCATCTCCATGTTTGTGGACATGATCGATTCCGATTCCAGCATCCGCTAAGGTCTGGACGGTGGTGGTCTCATTTAAGACCACTTCGACTTTGGAATAGATGGTAGAATTTTGACTAAAACCGCTAAGGGTAGACAGGAAAAATAATACGATGAAGGAGCTTAGGTTTTGCATGCTATTATTGCTTTTTCGTTGAAATCAATTGAATATTGGAAAGCTTTTGGATTTTACAATCCTACTCTTTAGGATAAGCGAAGGTGAACAGTGCTTACAAGGTATAAAAAAACGCTTCAAATGACAAGATCATTTGAAGCGTTTAGCAGTTAGACGGCAGAAGAGAGCTAGTATCGGCGTCTGGTCACACCACCGTATAACTACTCTTTGTCAGTTCCATTTTTTCGTTAAAAAAAAACTCTCCAATCGCAGTAATGGTCACGGCCTCTGCTCCGCCACTACAGAATAGCAAAGTAAAACGCAGTTCTTCGGGAATGCTTTGTGGAGATAAAAAAAACAAATTAGGTGTATATCAGATCAAAAGGTATACACTTATACAATGCGTTCGATTCTGAAAACGTGACAACAGTCTTCAATACATTGAAAAATACATTGGAAATTATCCAAAGGCTTGGATAGTCATTTTAAAAAGAATCCTTCCAGGATTTAAAGGGCTGGAGCACCAAACTAGAATTGTAAAAACGGGGATCTTCGGAAACTTCCTTTCCGAGCCAGGCGGGGCGATCAAAAGCTTCGCTTTCTTCCGTCAATTCTATTTCTGCCAAAAACAATCCTTCATTGGCACCGTAGAATTCGTCGATCTCCCAAGTATGTTTTCCTTGGAGCAGTAGGTACCGTTTCTTTTCGATCACGGCTTCTTTGGAAAGCTTCATTAATTGCAGCGCATCTTCTTTGGGAATGGGATATTCAAATTCAGCACGAGCAATCCCCTCCGACTTTCCTTTGATGGTCAAAAAAGCAGCAGCGCCATAGATTCTTACTCTCACGGTTCGCTCCTTTTCCGTATTCAGATAGGCCTGGACAATCTCCACTCCTGGCTGAACTAATTTTTTCCAATCCTGATTTTTTAGTAAAAACTTACGTTCTATTTCTACAGCCATTTTTGCTTTTTTAGATATTTCATTAAACCTTTTGACCTCAAGAAGACTTAATAAATACAAAAGAATTTCCATCATTCGGTCGAAAAAATTTCGCGACCTAAATTAACGTTCACTTGATCTGTAGTCGACCGAAGTCCTTATTGCGACAGAAAGAAAGACAATGTCATCATTTCATTCCTAAAAATCCAAAAACCGGAAGCTTTTAGTTAAATTGCATCAAAAACCAGAATTCCAAACGACAACAGCTACATCCATTTTAAAAGTAACAAAAGTAACAAAAGTAATTTTATGAAGAATTTATTATTTGCCCTATTCTTGGTTTTTACCTACTCCAACTTATTCTCCCAAATTACAGAGGTTTTCACCTTTGATCATGATGGGATTGAACGGGAATACTTTTTATACCTACCCGATGGATTTGACCCTAGTCAGCAGGTGCCAGTAGTCTTCAATTTTCATGGCATTACTTCTGATCATGGAGAGCAATATACTTATACGGGCTTCTTTGGGGGCTTCGATGATGTAGCCGATGCCAATCAATTTATCATATGCTATCCTAATGGTACCAAAATCCCTACGGAAGAAGGCTATGAATGGAATGTTGGTTTTACTTTTTCTCCTACTACGGCCGATGATGTTGGTTTTATTGATCGTTTGATTGATACTTTACATAGCAATTACAATATTAATCTGGATCGGGTCTATGCAACTGGAATGTCCAATGGAGGATATATGGCTTTTAAATTGGCTTGCGAATTGACCAATCGTTTTCAGGCAGTTGCTTCTGTAACAGGAAGTATGGTGCCCGGCGAAATGGCCATCTGTAATCCTTCGAATACCATCCCTGTGATGCAGATACACAATACCGCTGACCCGGTGGTAGGCTATAATGGATTCGACAATGGAGCTCCTATCGACGAACTATTGGAAAAATGGCGCAATGAGAATTATTGTGATGCCACTATGATGGACAGCTTGGCCTTGCCCGATATCGATCCCAATGATGGATCTACCGTGGATAAATTTACCTGGAATGATTGTCAAGGGAATCGACAGGTCCTTCATTACCGCGTCAATGGCGGTTCCCATACCTGGCCAGGATCCGCACTTGTTTTTACCGAAACCAATCAGGACATCAATGCGAGTCAGGAAATCTGGAATTTTTTCGATCAATATCAAACACCGATTGCAGTCGGAACGACCAATCAAGAGCAGCTACAAATTGATGTAGCTATTTCTCCCAATCCTTTTAGTGATCATTTCTTAGTAGAATCGAAAGCATCGCCTCTACAATCCGTAATCCTTTACAATACCTTGGGGGAAAAATTATTTAGCCGAGTAAACATCAATGCGCATCAATATCAAATGGATCCATTGCAATTGATTCCTGGTGCTTATTATGTGCAGGTTAGAAATGAATTGGGCGTAAAAATCATCAAAGTCATTAAGGACAAATAGCATTTGTAGACCACATGAAAAGATTTCATTTATTCGAATTCGAAGATTTACAATGGTTTCCTAAAAACCTAAGAAACTATGGAACGGACTTTCTCCAATTCGTAGCGAATCATCAAATGGATTTGTACAAAGGAATTATTCCTATTTTGGAAAAAGGACTTACTAAGGTGGATAATCAGACGGTGGTCGATTTGGCTTCTGGTGGCGGTGGCCCCTGGCTAAAAATTGCAGAAAACCTCCGCGAAAATGGAACGGATTTTAAAGTCGTTTTGACGGATTATTTTCCAAATATTGACGCTTTTAAAAAAATGCAAGAAAAAGGAAATGGGCAATTTTCTTATCGTTCGGAGCGAGTTAGCGCCTTGGATGTTCCTAAAGACCTCAAAGGTTTTCGCACGCAGTTTTTGTCCTTCCATCATTTCACTCCAGAAGATGCTCAACAAATTTTGCAAAATGCGGTGGATCAAGGATCGCCCATTGGTATCTTTGAAGCCCAGGAAAGAAATTTGTTGACGCTGATTCAATTTGCCTTTTCTCCAATTAATGTTCTATTGTCGACTCCCTTTATTCGACCTTTTAAATTAGGGCGACTTCTTTTCACTTATCTCATTCCTATCGTTCCACTCTTTGTGCTTTGGGATGGATTGGTTTCTGTTTTGAGAACCTACTCTGTAGAAGAAATGGAAGCAATGACCGATCGCTTAAACAATAGCGAATCTTTTAAATGGGAAATTGGAAAAACTAAAAATGGCCCGGTGACAAATTTGTATTTGTTAGGCTACCCTATTGAAAAATCTTAGAAAATAAAACCATGAAATTCAATCTTAGCGCTGTACTACTGCTCTCCTTTTTGTTTTTTAGTTGCTCCATTACTGCCCAAAAAAGCTATGGCGACTTATACCAACCTACGGCTGATGCAGCAGTAGATATCAATGCGCTTAGCGCCAAAGCCAAAGCAGAAAACAAACATGTCCTTTTACAAGTGGGTGGCAATTGGTGTGTCTGGTGCTACCGTTTCCATGATTTTGTGGCCAAAAACGATACGCTTCAAGGTATCGTGGATGATAATTTCCTCGTTTACCACCTCAACTATAGCAAGGAAAATACAAATGAGGAGATCTTGGCAGGATACCGCTTTCCTCAGCGGTTTGGGTTTCCAGTATTTGTCATACTGGATGGCGATGGTCATTTATTGCATACTCAGGACAGTGCTTTGCTAGAAAGTGGTGATGGCTATGATCCAAAGAAAGTAGAAGGATTTTTGATGTCCTGGACCGTAGAAGCATTGGACCCTGCCAGCTATGAAGAAAAGAACTAACAAAAAAATTTCGGCTCTGAAGTAGCTTTGACCAATGGATAGAGCCTCGCTTTAGACCAGAAAATGCCAAGCATTGCCGGCCATAGAATAAAGGCCAATGAAACAAAATCGTTTTTCTTTAGGTATAAAGAAGAAAAGCCATCAGTATGCTAAAATCTATTGCCACTTCCCTATTGCTTGTTTGTTTGATTTTTGGATGCAAAACATCTGATTCTACACCGGAACAAACGGCCACCACTGTAAGAGAACAAAACATAGATACTCGAGAAGCCAGTACCACAACTAGTACTGATAATAATACGGGTGAACTAGATCGAGAATCCCAGCATCAATTCGATGCTTTTGTCAAGCAAGGAGATAGTAATTATGCCGAAGGTAAGTATCGCGAAGCTCTCAACTTCTACAAAAAAGCCCAAAACCTGGCGCCCAATCAAATAGGCAATGATAAGCTTATCGCTTGCATCAAAGCCATGCAAGAACCTTCTACACGTAATAAATAACAGAGTCAGTATTCTTTCCTCCTTCCTTATTCCCTAAGCCAAACAAAAGCATTAGCCCAAAGTGGAGCTAAGCATAAATCTGTCTATTGCACCTTTCTTAGTTTTTATTTTTCGGTTTTCTATTGGAAAAACCGAAAACATCTCCATTACAAGCAACTGAAAATCAATCATTTAAACTTCATCCTCTTTCCATTCCCTTTGGATTCTTCTAAAAAACAATGTAGCTAATTCCCAAAAAATACTATATTTTTATAGAGCATTTAAATTAGTTATTCCCTATTCCGCTAAGAATACTAGCACTTTATACTTCTAGCTATTCTAAGCGGTCTTCTACCAATCCCTATCACCCGATTATAAAGCATTGTGCGAATGCAATTCTTTAGTACTTACAATTAAATAGTAAAGCCTTAGCCCTTTACCAAAACTTATAAATAATAACCATGACTAAATTATTTTACTCAAACCTGTCCCATTGGGTTTTCAGTACACTATTCCTCTTATTGAGTTTTCAATTTGGCTACAGCCAAACCTTTTATAAAACCTATCCAGACTATACAGGTATTTTCAATCCTGACTTGGATATAACTCCAGACGGCTATTTGCTTTCCGGTAAAGAATCATTTACCCAAGACATCAACTGGGACCTCATCAATACCGATGACCAAGGAAATATTACCAATGAAGCTTCTTTCTCCTTACAACCAATAGGAACAGGTGGCTCCTCCATTCTTTTGGAGGATGGATCAGCTATCGTTTATGGGATAATAGATTTTTTAGGCCCAAATCCCAGAACACAATTTGAACGTAGAGATCAAAATGGAATTCTACTAGATGATTTTTCGATAAATTATCCAGTTGGTGTTTCAAGAACGGACAAGCCTACAATCACCCAGCTAAGTGATGGAACCGTTTACATGATCGTCGCGTATAGCGAACCCGATCCAAATGGCCCTGAGGACATGAAGCATTTTATCTATGCCCAATATGATTTAGCCACAAAGGATTTTATCTTCCAAAATGATGTCCTTTGGTCAAATTCTACTATTACCGTTAGCTTTCCTAGTATTCAAGAAACAGGCGATGGTAAATTATTGGTCTATGTCTACGATGAAGTTTTTATCAATAGACATTACCTTATCAAACAAGAATATGATGGTACAGAAATATGGCGCGTAACTGCTGCCAGCCTGGAACGACCAGTCTCTGATGTAGTGGCCACTCCATCTGGTGGGATGTGGTACACCGTTCCTGCCTTTGCCAATACTAGGTATTATAGTAGTGACGCTTCAGAAAGTGCTGATTTTGATATTGGTCCGGCCCAAAACATGATCCAGGGTGAAATTCGAGTAAAAGGAATAATTCCTCGATCTGATGATGGCGCGCTACTTATTGGAACGGCTTTTCCTACGGGGAGTCCTTCTAAAGTTTTTACGGCCATTGTTTCTAAAACTGGTGTGACGGAGCAATTTCATCTTTTAGATCTCTCAGGTCCATTACCTAATGATTTTGGAAAAGGCTATCAATTAGGAGATGGATATGTCGTCACTGGAAATTTTAGTGTTGGTACGCCTTTTATTCTTAGGCTAGATGCTGATGGTAATATTGAAAATGCTCCGAGTTTCATTGACCTCGAACTAGATCTTACAGGAACCGATCCTAATCCTGACATCTGGAGTTTCCACAGTGTCACCTTAGACGTAGAAAATAATGGAAACATAGAAGCCACCAATGTAAAAGTAAGTATTCCTCAAGGAGCAGGAAGTGTGTATGAAGGAGGAAATGTATTCACATCCACTCAAGGAAATTTCAATTGGTCTGGTGATCAAATATGGGATGTTGGAACTTTAGCTGCCGGAGCTTCTGCCTCTATTACCATCAATTATTTTAAAACCAGTAGTGATCCTTTTGGCCAATATGCAGAAGTAAGTATGGCTAATGAAACCGATGTTGATAGTACACCAGGAAATGGGAATGGAACGGAAGCACAAGAAGATGATGAAGCCCTTTATGGCGCTTCTGCCATTGACTTTTTGGTGTCCTTCGTCAATGTTCCTAACCGTGGAGTAGCTGGAGGTAGTCAGCTGGGACTGACTTATTCTTTCCAAACTTCTTTCACCAATAATTTAGCGCCAAGTCCTGTACAAACGGCCTTCTTTCTTTCACTAGATCAAACCCTTGACAATGGGGATACCCCAATCGGCACAGACTTAATTACCGTTGACGAAAACTCGCCATTTGCTAATAAGACTATTGTCCTAGATGTGCCAACGAATATCATTCCCGGTATTTATAATCTAATCGTTTCCGTAGATCACCCTAACGACTATGTAGAATCTAACGAGACCAATAATATTTCCAATAACTCTCAAACCCGTACCATTATCGTAACGGGTCCTACCAATGGTTTACCTGATTTAATTGCAGGTCCCATTCAATTTGGAAATAGCTCACCTTATACTCCCGGAGACAATATTACCGGAGGTGGATATAATCTTTTCAATACTGGCGAACAAGCCACTGGAGCGATACAATTGGGTTTCTATTTATCGACCGATGAAAACTTAAGTAATGACGATGTCTTTATCCAAAACAAGACCTTTAATTCTACTTTTGTTTTAAATACGACTCCTCAATCGATAAGTGCTAATGCGTTTGTACCAAATGGAACTCCTTCTGGTCAGTATTATGTACTCATCGATGTCGATGCCACCAATTTGGTTGCCGAGTCTGACGAAGTCAATAATGTAAGAGCTTCCAGCAATCAAATTACCGTAAGCGATGGAACCGATCCTTGTAATCCTGACAATACCAATCCTGTGTTTAGCAATTGTCCTCAAGATATTAATTTGACGACCACAGGAAGCACGGCCATCGCCAATTGGACTCCGCCAAGCGCTACCGATGCCTGTCCTGGATCAGTGACGATCAGCAGTACTGCCAATCCTGGTGATGCTTTACCGATTGGTAATACTACCGTTACCTATACCGCGGAAGATGCCTCAGGAAATTTAGCCACCTGTACCTTCATAGTACGAGTAACACTAGTGACTCCAAGTACTTGTAATAACAACATTTTGAATGAACCAGGTTTTGAAAACGGGTTTGGCGCAGCATGGCTCAATATTGAGGGCGGCGGAGAAGAAACAAGTGATGCTTACTCCGGCAGCAAAGCCATGAAACTCACCGCTCCCGGACAAGTCAGAATTATTCAAGCAGTTGGAGCGGCTACGGCTGGAGAAACTTATACGCTTTCTTCTTTTGCAAAAATATCTGATGATACTAAGGTGGCTTATATTTATGTCAAATTTATGAGCGCTACTTATCAGCCAATTGTTACCGCTAAAGAAGACATCATTGGACAATCTTATTCCGCATGGCAAGTGTCTTTAACCGCTCCTCCGAATACCGCCTTTATGGAAGTGGGTTTTGAAAAAACCACTGGTAGTTTTACCGCTAGCGCAGATGAATTTTGTCTAACGACAGAAGGTAATCCACCAGGCTGTACCATCACCGCCCAAGCCACCAATGTACAATGCGATGATAATGGCACTCCAGATAATCCAGGAGACGACACTTTTACTTTCAGTATAATTGTGAACAGTTCTGGAAATTGTGGGGGTGAATGGGAAGCAGGAACAGAGACTGGTCAATATGGAACCAACGAAGTATTTGGTCCTTACCTGATTGCCAATGGCCCGGTCAACATAACTATTAATGACAAAGACAATCCAGCTGCTAGTACTTCAGTGGGTGTCAATCAACCGGCACCTTGTTCCAACGGAAGTGGCAATCAAGCAGATTTGCGCTTAAGCAATTTTAATGCCTCGGGCAGTGCGACGATCGGTGCAATCACCAATTATACTTTTGATCTAAACAACCAAGGCAATGGAGATGCGGTAGGCAATTTCACTATCAAAGCATATTTTTCTACCGACGATGTATTGAGTAGTGATGATGTTTTTGATGGCCTCATTCCTACGGGCAATTTAGGCGCAGGCCAAACGACTTCGATGGTTCCCGGTGCTTCGACCGTTCCGACCAGTTTGACT
>CALLVY010000300.1 GCA_938015925.1 uncultured Saprospiraceae bacterium | reverse complement strand
AGGCATTGTAATTTCCTTGCTTTTGTTCCATTCTCATTTGGTTTTTTATAAGTACTTGGTCAGAAAAATCTAGTTAATCATTATCTCATCCGCAAAGACCCAGGCTTTACCATCGTAAAGGGCGCCTTTGTGCCAATCGGGGCATTTGATCAAACTCTTGGCTTTTATTTTGATGTAACGGGCTTTTACGCCGTTTAGGTTGAGTCCGATATTTTCTAACCAGGTTCCTTTTTCTTGAGGAGCGGTATTTGGTTTTTGTTGGCCTAAGAGCTGGAAGTTTTTATTATCGGAAGAGGCATAAAAGGCGACTTCTGAGGGAAAGAAAATCCAACTGTTTTCATCTTGTAAAAAACTACAGCTGACTTGGTTGATGTTTTTCACCTTACTCAGATCTATCGTACATTCTAAATCTTTTCCTTCGAATCCTTGCCATCCACCCGTCCGATAATCCTTGGTTCCCCGCAAACCATCGATGAGGGCAGTTGGAGAACCGCCATTGTAAATGGAAGCAAACGCACTCTTTAAATCCAAGCTGATGGAACCATCGATTTTTATAAAATCGGTACAAAGGGTATCGGATTTATATTGATTTCTTTGCGAAAAAAGACAGAGTTTAGCACTCTCTTCTAGCACGATGTCTAGCCCCTCATACTTTTGAAAAAGGCCATTATTGATTTGATAATAAATTTGATCTCCCTTTGCCAAAGTACTCAACTTAATGGTATTTTTTTCAGAAAAACTCAATTGACCTGCTGCGATAAATGGCGTGGCCACAAAGCCTTCGTCTTTCACGGCAGGAAGATCAATACTGGCTTCGCCTTTCCCCCAATCCTTGTTGGGCTGAGGGCCCATCTCAAAATGCAGCTGTCCACCATTCATGATCACTTCGTGTTCCAGGTAAGTCTTATCATAAGCTTTTCCATTGAGCGTGATGGACTGAATGTATTTATTCCTTGAGGAATTATTGGCGGTGGTAATTTCAAAATGCTTTCCATTTTCCAGATTTACTTTGGCTTCTTGCACCGCCGGACTTCCAATAAGATATTGGGTACTTCCAGGCAAAGCAGGATAAAAACCCAAGGCACTAAAGATGTACCAGGCACTCATTTGACCACAGTCTTCATTGCCGGATACTCCGTCCGGGGCATTTTGATATTGAGAAGAAAGGATGTCTCTGACCTTCTCTTGAGTCTTCCAGGCTTGACCAATATAATTGTACAAATAGGAAATGTGATGGCTCGGTTCGTTCCCATGTGCATACTGGCCGATCAAGCCCGTGATGTCTACCTGATCCCTCCCCTTCGTTTGGCTGGACGCCGCAAAAAGATCATCGAGTGCCCGACCAAATGCTTCGTTTCCGCCATGCAATCCAATAAAACCTTGCATATCATGTACTGCCGAAAAACCATAATGCCAGGCATTGGCTTCGGTGTAATTGCTATTCACTTCGTAAGGATCAAATGGGGATTCCCAGGCATTGTATCTTCGAGGTCGGAAAAATTTGGTGTCTGGATCAAAACTATTTCTATAGTTCAAACTTCGGTCTAAGAACTCTTGATACATTTCATTGTTCCCTTGGTCTTTGGCCATTTGCGCGATACACCAATCATCATAGGAATACTCTAGATTTTTGGAAACGGATTCTGGTTCATTCTGAACAGCAATAAAACCATTTTCTTTATAATCCCGCAAACCTAGATGGTCTTGCCGCGCACTGTGCGCCATGGCTTGCAAAGCTTGTTGACCATCAAAATCTCCAATGCCTTTGAGCTGCGCATCCGCAATCACAGATACCCCATGATAACCAATCATACAACCGGTATAGCAAGCCGACAAATCCCAGATCGGCAAGATTCCGCCTTGCTCATATTTCCGCAGCATGGTGTGAATAAAATCGTTGGTTCTTTTTTGATCGGTGATGGTGTAAAGTGGATGTGCTGCGCGATGCGTGTCCCACAATGAAAAAACAGTGTAATGATCGTGCTTGGAATCTTGATAGACTTTTTGGTCCATTCCTCGATAGCGACCATCTATATCATTGTAAATATTGGGCGCCAGCATCGTATGATAAAGAGCGGAATAAAAAATAGTTTGCTCGTCTTCACTCAAGGAAACGGCTTCAATCTTAGTCAACTCCTTTCGCCATAAATCTTCGTTTTGTTTTTTGATTTCGGCAAAGGAAAAATCTTTTATTTCTCCATCGAAGTTTTTTCTTGCGCCTTCTAGGTCTACGGCAGAGATCGCTACTTTTACTAGGAATTCTTTAGCCCTTTTGGGAAATAAAAATATTCCTTTGGAATGAGTTGTGTTCTTTTGGTCTTTATCTTTTTGATAAACTTTTAATTCGTGGCTGGTAAAAGATTCTGAAAATTCCATTACAAAAAATACGCGCTGGTCATCTGCCCAGGCTTTGGAATGGCGATAGCCTTCAATTCGATTAGCCCCCACGATTTGGATATCACAGGCCAGGACTTCATCTCGGTGTTCGAGGTCTAAAACAAAACCAGGTTCTTGTGGATTATTGAAACGGTATTGGTGTGCTCCCGTTCGCGGGGTGGTCGCCAGAGCTACTGCTACATCTGGTTGGTCCAGATGGACGCTATAAAAGCCGGCGGTCGCGGATTCTGTGTCATGAGAAAAGGAACTTTGAAAATCTTTGTAAGGAAGTTTGCCGTCTTTGATCGACATGGCATTATTGACGGGCATCAATAAAATATCTCCATAATCGGACACCCCTGTACCACTCAGGTGGGTATGACTAAAACCGTAAATCACCGAATCAGTATAGTGATAACCGGAACATCCATCCCAACCGATCAATCGGGTATCTGGAGATAATTGAACCATTCCAAAAGGACTACTTGCTCCTGGATAAGTATGCCCATGCCCTCCTGTACCAACGAAAGGATTGACATAAACTAAGGGATCTTGTTGGAAAGAGTTGGCTTCTTGGCTGCTCGTACAAGCCGTTAGAAAAACAATCATTCCAATAAAAGCAAAAGCTGTTTTTTGGGAAGACCTTAAAAGGAAATCTAATTTAGTCATGTTCGTTTTGTTCGAATTGAAAGGCTAAAAATTGAATGATTTACTCATTGAGTAAAAGAATACACTGCTCCGAAGATGGCTGCTTTATCTCCAAGCATTGTTGATTTAATTTTCAGGAGAGGATTATCTATTACGGTTTTAAATTGAGGAATAAAAAAAGGCATTGCCCTAGAAATATTGCCACCAAGAACCAAGGCTTCTGCTTTGAATTCTTCTAAATATTTTTTCAGAAACAAGGCTAGATTTTCTCCAAAAACTTCAAACGTTTTTAGTGCCCGAGCATCTCCCTGTTTGGCCATTTGTGCAATGAGTTTTACTTCGCTGACTCTTTGGCCACTTATTTGAAAAAACAAATTGGTGATCCCCCGTGTTGAAAAAATTTCATCTGCTATTTTTTCCATTCGGAAAAGCTTATCGTAAAGGGTTCCGTTCTTGGGAATCCCCTCTCCTTCTTTTGCAATGATACCATTGATTAAAAAAGAAGCTCCCAAACCCGTCCCTAAGGTAATTTGTAAGGCGCGTTGATGGTTTTTTAAAGATCCTATCCAGTATTCTCCTAAAGCAAAAGCATCGGCATCATTCACAAAACGCAAGGACTTGTTATTGATACAATCTAAATGTCCTAAGAGATGATCTTTGAGATTAAATTGATAAAACTGAGTGAATTTATTTTGATCGTATAAACCAATTCCTTTTTCGTAATCAAATTCACCAGGCATCGCCACCCCTAGTCCTTCTACTTTGTGACCATGTGCAACTGCTTTTATTAATTCCAACCACTTTTCCAACAACACGCTTTTTTCCAAGGTATGTGGCAGGTTCATAATCCGATAAGAATCGACCATCAAAATTTGATTTTCCTTATCAATTAATCCAGCAGCAGCATGGCTCCCTCCTATATCAACACCTAATAGCATATTGAAACATTTAGAGTATTGTAAAATGATTTAAACAGGCAAGCGTTTTAGGCTTGACTCTTTGCCAAAAGAGATACTCTGCTTTTTTGTAATAAACATTTAAAAGAATAAAATTCAAAAAATCAATTCATCCACCAAACCATCACATTGGTTTCATCTCCTCCCATTCTATTGACTTGTTCGGACCAGTTGTCAAAGTTAAAAGTGGTTTCAGAATTTGGGTATTTAAAGCGAAAAAAAGTATTCGCCGATTTTTCTCTTGGGAGTAAATTTGTTCTTCGGATCAGCGAAAACGCTTCCCAAGGTTGTCTAAAATAATGTATCCAACGCTGTTCCTGAATCTTCCTCAAATTTTCATTTAGATCTGCTCCGACATTAAATTTATACCTCGGCAATTCTGAGATGGCAAAAAGTTCTCCGGTAGACAACTCATTGGGTCTATTTTCCCAAGCAGTGGCATTGATCATTATTTCCTGCCAAAAATCCAAGGAAGACAACATCCCCTCCTGGTACCTAAAACTAGCCAGCGATTCTTCTGGAGCGATTCCAATTCCTTTTAAGAAGATCTCCGCCAAAATAAATTTCACTTCCGCTTCTGTCATTAAAATCTCTGGAATTTTTTTCTCATCTCGAATCAGATAAAAATTAAAAGAGGAGTAAATATTTTCCGCACCTTTATTTTCATAAGAATTATCTCTGCGATCTTTTTGATAAGGTTCTCCACCTGACTGAGGCGTATTATTATTAGAGATTTGTGGAAAAGGCACCCATTCGTCTTCATTATTGGTATCGAAAAATATACGGGCTCTAGGGTCTATGATTTCTCCATTTTCTGTCATAAAATTCCAGGCCGTAGTTCCCATTCTCAGTCGGTTGTGTTCTCTAAAAGACCAATTGACACCTTCGTTGGACCAGCCCTGATCCGCAGGAAGCATCACCACTGGCGCGGAAACGAAACTATATCCATTGTTGATCAAATTAGCGATACCTTCCGCAGCAATCGCAGGTTCTTTTTCATGGATTCTTAAAAAATACTTGAGCAACATCGTGTTTGAAAATCGCAACCAGCTATCCGTATTATCTCCAAACAAAGCATCACTCGTCCCTACTCTCAAATAGGAATTTCCCAAAGAAGTATTTCCCTGCAATCCGATTAGAAAATCACTCGCCGTTCTCAACTCCTCTAGCAAAGACAAATAAATTTCCTTGTCATCATCGTATTTCGGTCTCAAGACTGACGTGGCAGCATAGGCATTCCCTGCTTCAAAATAAGGGATGTCTCCAAAAAAATCGAGCATTTGAAAAGTCTTATAGGCCATCAATATGGTAGCTTGGGTCTTGATGACCTCTCCTATTTCTGGATCTTCCGAAGCGCTGGCATCTAAGTTGAGTTCTAACTGTTTTTTGTTTTTTAAGGCGGTATAATAATTGGTCCAAACCTCTTCTACCCCGCCGTCTACATTCCCGAAAGTTTTTGCGGTAACGACTCCAAGCTCCGTTACATCGTATAAGATTTCGTTGTGTAAAAATAATTGTCTGGACCAGCCCAAGCGAAGAGAGTTGACCAATTCGTTAAACAGGGCTTCAGAATTAACCGCCGTTGGAGCCAAAGGATTTTTATTCAACTCCTCAAAACCTTTATCACAAGAGGACAGGTTTAATAGTAAGAAGATTGAAAATATTGAAAAAAGATATTTCATTTTTGATTTTAAATATTGGTTGAGTATTGGAAAAAGTGTCCCGCAGATTTCGCTGATGTCGCAGATGACGTTCGATCGTAAATAATCTGCGAAATCTGCGGGAAACAAAAAACCTTCTTTTCGTTCTTTTTTATTTTTCATCTTAAACCTAAAAGAATTTGTTTTTTGAAAATCCCTGTGATCAAAGAACATCAAAACTTCGCAGAAAGTCGGACACTAAAAGAACGCATACTCGGAAAAGAAGCCCACTCCAATCCTTGTGCATTGCCACCACTATTGCTTCCTTCTGGATTAATATTATCTGGCAAAGAACTATAAAAGTAAAACAGATCTCTTCCGACCAAACTCAAATTCAATTCTTTAAACATTTTTATTTTTTCAATCGCAGCTGGAGAAAATCCATAGGAAATCGAAAGCTCTCGCATCTTCACCCAAGTATTGTCCAAAATACCTGGCGTCGTCAAAATCTTTCCCCAACCTCCCGCATTTGGCAAATACTTATGGTAGTAATGAACCACTTTGTCATTCGTTCGCCCATCGGCATAGACACCGGGCAAAACGACTCCTACATTTCTGGTAAGGCCATCAGGATCGGTATAAGGCAAACCATTGCCATCTCTTTCCAAAAGTGTTTCCGGGCTTTGCCCCGTTTGCAAACCAATGACATACGATCCCGCGTAAATGTCTCCACCAATTTTGGTATCAATCAAGGCATTAAAACGGAAGGATTTATACTTGGCTTCCAAGCTAAGTCCTCCAATAAAATCTGGAGAAGCATTGCCTACCGGAACAATATTATCGGTGATCTCATAGTGCGTTCCTGCTTCATTGAGAATGGCTTGGCCCGTACCTTCGTGTCGGATATAATCGTAGCCGTAGATGGTTCCATAGGTCTCACCTTCCTGCACCATTATCTTGGGACCAAAGTCTCCCCATATTTCGCCAATCTCCAATATTTCTGCCCCATCTCCCAAGCTCACTACCCTATTGATATTGCGACTAAAATTTAATCCAGCTTTTAAATATCCTTTCGAATTACTTAAAGCGTTATAATTTATTCTACACTCAAAACCTTTGTTTTCTAAAACCCCATTATTAATTCTTACCGAACTCACGCCAGAAGAAGTAGGTACCGGAGATTCTAAAATCTGATCAAAAGATTCAATTTGGTAATAGGTAAAATCAATATTTAATTTACTATCCCAAAAACCAAGTGTTGCTCCAAGTTCATAAGAATTGGCTTGTTGTGGTTTTAGGCCAACAGGTGGTAGTACATTGGGCAAACCTGCTGTTTGATTGCCATTAAAGTTTCCGATGTCATAGATCAAATCGAGTTGATAAGGATCGGTATCATTGGCGGTCTTGGCAAAGGCAGCTCTTAGTTTTAAGAAATCGATTTTTACTTTCTCCAAGTCCAGATGATCCGATAAGATATAACTTAGAGAAGCGGAAGGATAGAAATAAGAATTGTTTTCCGCTGGCAAAGAAGAAGACC
Organism: uncultured Saprospiraceae bacterium; assembly: GCA_938015925.1. GTDB lineage: Bacteria > Bacteroidota > Bacteroidia > Chitinophagales > Saprospiraceae > CALLVY01. The sequence continues at coordinate 2,278 of CALLVY010000300.1, read as the reverse complement.
AATCATTTCTTCCAGACAATTCTAAGAACAAACTATTCTGCAAAGACAAATTGAGGAAAGAGTAAATAGAATTAATTTTCTTTTCAAATTTCAATTCCTTGGCAATCGGAATTCTATTTTGATCTTCTCCGGAGTAATTGGAGAAGGAAAACAACCAGGGATTGACCCATTGATTGGTCGTTGCATTGAGGCCATATTGATCTCGGTACCACTGGGCACCTCCTACGGAGAAACTTGCATTAAAGCCTTTGGTGAATAAATCATTTTTCGAAGCAGTGATTAGCATTTCGCTATTGTGTACAATGTTTCGATCCAATTCATGCCCATAAGAAGCTTCCCGGACACCAAATATATCGATGGGATTGTTTTTGGTTTCAAATTCATTATCCGTAAAATCAATACCACTTCTCGCATTAAAGTTTAGCCAATTGGTGAATTGATAATTGATCCCGATGGAACCAATAAATTTATTCCGATCCAAATAAGTATTTTGGTTTTCCGTATTCCACCACAAGTGAGCAGGCGTAAATTGGAAAGGATAATTCCCTCCATAATTATAGCGCGAACCATCTGGATTGATATTGAGTTCTTGCTCTAATCCTTTATAAGATCTTGGCCAACTGTACAAAATACCTTTTCCAAAAGAAGCATTATTATCATCTCCCAAAGAAGGACTATTTTTTCGATGGTATTTAATATAAGACAGCGCGATTTCGGCGCCTAATTTTTCACTGATCTTCAATTGCGAACCAATATTGGCGGTATACTGATTGAAATTAGAATTGGGAACGACGGCATCGTGGCCTTGATAAGTCAAAGACGTTCTGATCGATCCCCAGTTGCCACCTTTGGAGATATTGACATTGTGGGTATTGGTATAACCTGTTTCAAAAAACTGTTTGAGGTTATCGGGTTGGGGAGAATAATCGCGTAGTTCGCCATCCCACCAACGGACTTGTTGTCCTAGCATTTCCGGGCCCCAGGATACTCCTGTGGAATAAAATCCGAATTGCTCTGTGGTTGGGCGTCCGTAGGGACCATTATTACTATGTACATCTTTTGGGTAAAGTAACTCTCCGTCAGGATTGGTATTAAAACTAGGTTCGCTTAGGGAAATGGGGCCGCCAGCGCCATATTTATTTTGTACGTTGCGGTATCTAAAAGGGCTTACCATTTTGGTGGTGACGGTATATTGTAGACCAAGACCACTCGCTTGACTTCCTTTTTTGGTACTTATTAAAACAACTCCATTCGCGCCTCTCATTCCATATTTAGCGGAAGCGGTAGGGCCTTTTAGAATACTAATATCTTCGATATCTTCAGAGTTGATATTATTGATCGCCGAGCCCCAATCCGTTCCTCGACCGATATTGGTAAGGCCAGGTGGATTTTCAATCGGCACCCCATCGACAATGATTAGTGGTTGGTTGTTTCCGGTGATGTTATTATTTCCTCGAATCACTATTCTGGTCGTTCCTCCATCTACTCCATTGGGAGAAGAAATCTGTACCCCCGCGGATTTTCCGCTAAGGGCATTGACGACATTTGGCGCATTAGACAAAGCGAGTTCTTCTCCTGATACGCGATCTGTGGAATAGCCCAATTCTCTCTTTTGCCTTTTGATACCCAATCCGGTTACGACGACTTCTCCTAGTTGAACCGCATCGGTTTCCAGATAGATTTCATTTACTTTATTGGCATCAAGCGCTATTTCAAAATTGGTATATCCGATGTAGGTAACCAATACCGTCGGATTCGCCGTGGAAAAATTAAGGCTAAATTTCCCATCTAAGTCTGTGGTGGTTCCTGTGTTTTTACCAAGCTCTACGATGGTCGCCCCAATCAAAGGTTCTAAATTCTCTTTATCGATTACCACTCCTTTGATTTCATACTGGCAAAAACCAGAAGCAAAAGAAAAGCAAACGAGGATCAATAATATCGTTCTTAGATTCATTATTTCTATTTCATTAAAACCAAGAGCACCTTAGACTTTATTCTAAATAATTTCGTATGGCTGAAAAATTGTCTTTTTCTCCTCTGTCATCCCTTCCGCTAGCGGTTCCCTCACTTGAATGTCCACTGGACATTCACCAAAGGATCGTTCGCTCATGTGCTGCCCTTCCGTGGTCACGGTTCCTTCACTTTGAGTATTAGTGCGGCAGAGCCTTATGAACCTCCGTTGTCGGTTTGTCATACTCAACCCTTTGGGATCGTTCACTCATTCACCTTAATAGCTACGGCTATTAGGTTCCGGGCGTTCCTTGGTTGGAAAAAAAAT
>CALLVY010000299.1 GCA_938015925.1 uncultured Saprospiraceae bacterium | reverse complement strand
TCTAAGAAACTTGGGTCGGTACGAGAAACGACAACCACTGGATTGTTGTTTTTCATTTCAACGCTTTTGATTACCCCTCTTACCATATCTCCTTTGCGGAAGAAATCGCCGCGGATCATTTCGTTTCTAGGTAGAATCAGTTCGTTGTCCGTTGAGTCATCCAGAATAAGGATTTCTCGTTTTAATATTTGGTGAACTTCACCTGTGATGATGTCACCGATGCGTTCAGAGTATTTTTGATGAATTTCATCTTTCTCCAATTCCATGATTCTGGAAATCAAAGTTTGGCGGGCAGCCATGATCGAACGACGGCCAAAATCTTCGAGGTGCAATTGTTCGTAGCATTCTTCGCTGATTTCATAATCTTCGTCGATGGCCAAAGCTTCTGAGATAGATACTTGGCTACGATCATCTAATACTTCACCATCTGGTACAATTTCTCGCACTCTCCAAAGCTCTAAATCTCCTTTTTGGGTATTGACGATCACATCGAAGTTTTCGTCAGAGCCAAATTTCTTACGAATTAAAGTACGGAATACATCTTCCAAAACCCGAACCATGGTAGGGCGGTCGATGTTTTTACCGGCTTTAAATTCCGAGAAAGTATCAACAAGGTTCATCATAAGGCAGTTTCTTTTTAGTTCTTGTTCTATATATTCGAACCAGGCTGGTCAGACCATAACCTGTCTATTAATTAAATGAAATTTTAACTATCGTTTTTACAACCTGTGCCATCGGGATTTCCGTTTGCACCGTTTGCTTTACTTTTTTCTTCCCCACTTTGACGCGTTCTTCACTTTCCAGCCTAACCATTTCTTCCGTCGCGGCAATCAATTTGCCTTTCTTCGTTTCTGTTTCGGTCGTTACTTCTACTGTGCGACCCAGGTTCTTGATATACTGGCGTAAAAACTTGAGAGGTCGAGTAATTCCAGGAGAAGAAACTTCTAAAGTGTATTTTTCTCCCAACCAACCCTCTTCATCAATGTGGCTTTCTAAAAAACGACTAATTTTTTGACATTTTTCAAAGGTGACAGAAGAATCACTATCTATAAAAACTTCTACCTTATTATTGATTCCAACTTTTAATTCTACAAGGAAGAAATCAGTAAAGCCTACTTCTTGAAATTTTTCCTCCAGTAATTCTGGTATTTTATGTTCAATCACTGTCAAGTCGTTTAGTAAGTGCTTGGACTCCTCAATTCCTATAAAAGAAAAGAGGGAACATTTTCGTGTTCCCTCTCTCGTGAGGTTAATTTGTGCAAATATAGGGATTTTCTTTATAAAAAGCAACATACGATGTTATGCCAAACTTATTTCGTTGTTTAGTGCGTTTTTGAAGGCTTTTGAGGAGTATTGATAAAGCCTTATTTTTTCCCGTCTCTTTCAATAAACCATTCCCCCGTTCCCCTGTTTCATTAGCAAATAGTACCTTTAACCTATGCAAATTGACGAATTACTCCATCGAGCCCTAAAATTTGAATTTCTCAGTGCGGAAGAAGGGGTTTTCCTTTTGGAAAATGCCAGTACCGCAGAGCTGATGTATGTTGGCAATAAACTGAGAAAGAAACAAGTCCCTGGGAACCATGTAACCTGGATCATTGACCGCAATTCGAATACCACGAATGTGTGTATTGCTAATTGTAAGTTTTGTAATTTTTATCGGCGACCAGGACATGAAGAAGCTTATACGACGACTATTGAGCAATACAAGCAAAAAATAGAAGAGACTTTTGCTTTCGGTGGAGAGCAGTTGCTGTTGCAAGGTGGACATCATCCTGATTTGGGACTACAATATTATGTGGACCTGTTTAGTGAATTAAAGTCCTTGTATCCTAATCTGAAATTACACGCACTAGGGCCGCCGGAGATTGCGCATATTGCGAAGTTGGAAAAAGCTTCACATATAGACGTCTTGCGCGCATTGAAAGAAGCGGGCTTGGATTCTTTGCCAGGTGCGGGTGCTGAGATTTTGAGCGATCGGGTTCGACGTTTGATTTCTAAAGGCAAATGTGGTGGACAAGAATGGCTCGATGTTATGCGAGCGGCGCATAAATTGCATTTGACGACTTCGGCCACCATGATGTTTGGTCATATCGAAACCAATATGGAGCGGATGGAGCATTTGGTAGACTTGCGGCAGGTGCAATCAGAGAAGCCGGAAGGCGCCAATGGATTCCTGGCTTTTATTCCCTGGCCATTTATGGATGAGGATACGATTCTCAAAAAAATCAAGCGTGCTCGAAATAATTGTACGCCGGATGAGTACATTCGGATGATTGCCTTGAGCCGGATCATGTTGCCTAATATCATTAATATCCAAGCTTCCTGGTTGACGGTCGGAAAGCAAACCGCACAAGTTTGTTTGCATTCTGGAGCCAATGACTTTGGAAGTATTATGATTGAAGAGAATGTGGTTTCCGCAGCGGGTGCAGCTTTTCGCTTTACGGCAGATGGAATTCAACAGGCGATTAGAGATGCTGGATTTGAACCTAAACTGCGCAATCAACAATATGAATTTCGGGAGGTTCCTGCTAATATTCTTCAACAAGATTTGGATCGAAACGAGCTGATCGTAGATTAGAAATTTTTTTAAAAGAATACAAATAGTAACTTGCGGCTTTATAAGGGAGAAATTGTTTTGAAATAAACAGTTTCTAATTACAGACGATGAAGTTGTTTTAAATCTTTTACTGTTTTCTAAAATCCAAATTTTTAGCGCAGCAGATTTTTAAAAGAACTTCAACAGAACAAAATGAAATAATGGGTAAATTAAAACTTGCTAAAATTGAAACCGATAGTTGGGAGTTAGAAGATGGCGAAGCTAAAAATTCAGAGAACCCAACCTCTTTTTTTATCCCTTCTTTAGAGTCTCGACAGAATCTACTTCCTGACGATAAGGCCAAATTGATTTTACGTATCCGCACCGTCAACGATAAAGATGTAGAAGAAGATAATGTGGAAGGAATGTGGGTAATTGTAAGAGAAAAAAAGGAAGATTTTTTTGTAGGAATACTTGACACTACTGCGGAGTGTACCGATGAAATGAAAATGGGTATGGAAGTACTTTTTGAGCCGCGACATGTCGTTCAGGTACACGTGCAGAAAAAGAGGTAATTTTTTACAAGTTTTTACCAGAACTTATTTCCTTTAGTGGACGAGTAAAACATCGCCAGCAAAAGTTTTAATCATATCGTCAATAAAACGAGCTTCCACCAGGTAGACATAAATGCCTTCCTGCAATTTCTGGGTGTTGGATCTTCCGTCCCAGGAACATTGGATTTGACCAGCCGAACAATTTTTTTCCTCAAAAAGAATTCCGCCCCAGCGGTCAAAAATGGTAAATCGCTCAATCATCGCTACATCCGTCCCTGTATAAATTTCCAACACATCATTGATGCCGTCATCATTAGGGCTGAAGGCGTTTGGAATAAATAAATCATAGTTTTTCGCGACCTCTATCTTTACCTGATTTAACGCAATACAACCGAATGTATCTTTTACTTCGATTTGATAAATCCTGCTTTCTAATGGTAAAACTTCTGGACTTTCACAATCCAAACAATCCAAATCAGAAGTGGGTGTCCAGGCAAAGGTGTAAGGGGAGGTGGAAAAAATGTCGGTGCTTAGTTCAAGCGATGCTCCCAAGGTAATGCTCGTGTCTTGGATGACGGAAACCGTAATCGAATTGGGTTGCGACAGGAGGACTAAGGTGTCGAATATACAGCCTTCACTGTCTTGTATTTTTAGGCTGTAAGTTTTTGCAGAAAGGCTATCAAAGAAATTGTCTTCTACGATGTTTCCTTCCCAGGTAATTAGATAATCTGGTGATCCACCTTGTGGGATGATTTGAACACTTCCGTTTTCATCGCCAAAGCAAGCTGGAGGAGTGAAAATGAATTCAGCGGTGAGCGGAATCGGGTCTTCCAGAATTATGGTTTTTTCAGCGATGCAATTCTTGGAATCGATGACGGTAAGGAAATAAGTGCCAGCGGCTAATTGGTCGATAAAAGAGGTGCTTGTGCCATCGCCCCAAAGGAATTGATAAGGTGGTACTCCTGCAAAAGGTTCGGCCAGAAGGCTGCCATCGGATTCGCCCGGACAAGAAGGGACTTGTGCATCAATAGCAATGGTGGCTTCGGATAAAAAATAAACGACAAAGCAATAAGTCGAGTCGCAGCCCAATACAGAAGTGTAAATATCACAAATAGAAGTATCTCTAAAAATCTCAATCCCCTGATAAAAAATACTTTCTCCTGGGCACAAAGTATCCGTTCTGGTTTCGAAATAAAAGGTGTCGATGACGGCTACATTTATCGAAATGATAGAGTCGCATTCATTGAAGGCTTGGTAGGTAAAATCTTGTTGAGTTCCTGCTGGGATTTCTACGCCATCAAAAAACACACTTCCGTTTTCACAGGCAATGGTGTCGATTTGTTGAAAGCTATTTTCTAGTACGATAATTTTTACAAAAGTGTCGAGATAAGTTCGATCTGAAAAAGTAAAAGAGATGTCATCAATCGCGAAGTCATTGCCAAAGGCAACAGTACTTTGATTGGTAATACAAATCGTCGCTGTTGTCTTACAGTCTGAATACCATTCCGCTGAAAATTCTTTCCATAGACAAACCCCATCCTGAACCTGGAGTGGATTTCCTAGTAATTCATCATTGATAGAAAACTGCAAAATGGAAGGTTCGGTTGGGTGAACATTGGCAATCCAAGCGGAGAAATCATAGTATCGTTCACGGTCTACATCAATACTTTGACACCACACGTTTTCATCTAAAACGGTAGCGCCATCTACGACCATCATCCGTCCTGAGCCCGTAGGAGTATGGTCTTGGCAGGGGCCAAAGCCTCCGTTGAGTTGTTGTGGGTTGGTAAAGATGCCGTAGAATCCTTGATTGGTAGTAGGGGTGGCAGTAAAATTATAATCGCTTTGAAAGCCTATGTTGCCTTGTTCGAAATCGCCATTGATTACAAAATTAAAAGTAGGGTCGGGGGTCAATTCAACAGCGTAGATTGTCGTTTGAGTGGGGCTTACTAGGGGGTTGGGAATAGTAGGATCATTGATGTCTTGGCTCGGGATCCAGAGGTAAGAAGCATAGTTGGGCTTCGCTTGTAGCGTTACTGATTCTCCCTTGCAAATACTGATCGTGGTGAGGTGGTCGTTGCCACCGGAAGCAGGGCTTCCCGAAAGATTTAGAGCAATAAAAAACAAGAAAATGAGAGCCCTTATTTTTTTCATGATGCGAATTGTTCCAGTTGTTTAATCGCTTTTTCGGCAATGGTCAGTCCTATGGATAGACTGGAAGTCGCTGCAGGAGAAGGGGCATTGCAAACATTGATAATTCCTTCGGATTCTAAGATTAGATAATCGTCTTTGATAGTGCCATTGTCGTCGATGGCCGTTGCACGTACTCCCGCTCCGCCTCTGACCAAATCATTTTCTTCTAATTGAGGAATCAAGTGACGGAGTGCTTTGACAAAAGCTGTTTTAGAATAGGAACGATATAATTCTCCCATCCCCGTCCGCCAATATTTTTTTGCGAGTTTTTGGAAGCCAGGATAAGTGATGGTTTCCAAAAATTCTTTTCCATGAAAATCCCAGCGGCTATAGCCTTCTCTGCGAAAAGCCAATACGGCGTTTGGACCTGCTTCGATTCCTCCTTCGATCATACGCGTAAAGTGCACCCCTAGAAAAGGAAAATTGAGATCCGGTACGGGATAGATTAAATTATTGACGTAATATTCTTTTTCTTTTTTTAGCTCGTAGTATTCCCCTCGAAAAGGGATGATGCGAAGATCTAGTTTTTGTCCGCTGAGTAAAGCCACCTTGTCAGAATATAGACCTGCACAATTGATTAATAAGGACGTCGAAATTTCTCTTTGCTTGGAAAGAATGATTTTATCTTTTCCATTATTTTTTATTTCCTTTACTTCTGTAGATAAGAAAAAGGAGACTCCTGCTTCCTGTAAGAGACTGGAATATTTTAAGGCTACTTTTCGATAATTGACGATGCCCGCTTGGGGAACCCAAATTGCTTCTACCGATTTTACATGAGGTTCGATTTCGGCGACTTCTTCCGGGCCGATTTTTCGAAGGCCTTGCATCTTGTTGCCCAGTCCTTTTTGGAAAATAAGCTCCAATTGAGCTCGTTCTTTTTCCTGGGTCGCAACGATTACTTTTCCACAGCAATCAAAAGGGATCTCGTGCCTGGTGCAAAAATCGATGAGTTGGTAATAGCCTCTTTGACAGTTAAAGGCTCTAAGGCTACCGGGTTGGTAGTAGATTCCGGAGTGGATGACTCCACTATTGTGGCCAGTTTGGTGGCTTGCTACTTCGGCTTCTTTTTCCAGGATTGCAATTTTACAATCTGGACGACGCTCCTTGATTTGTAGAGCTGTGGCTAAGCCAATAATTCCCGCGCCAATAATGGCAATATCAAAGTGATCTGTAGGCAAAATAGTAGGAGTAAAAATAAAGAAATTAGCAATGCTGGTATCAAATGAAAAGTAGTGAATTTTTACAGCTATTCTTAGCGATCTACTTATTTTAACTCAAATGGGATCACTTTATTTTCCTGCCAAACAAAATCGGTTTCGATTAGTCGATAAAAATCCTTGAGATAAGATTTGAGAAATTGTTTGTCTTCAAAGCTTAGGCCTTTTTGTTTTTTGATGGTGAGAAAGAGTTGTTCTTTCTGGTTTATAAAATGGAGAATTGCTTTATTCATAGATTCTGGATTCAAATCATTTCCGATCATCACCCGATCCAGAACACTTTTGAGCTGATAGCTCGGATTGGGCGTGGCGTAAGGAGCATTGACGAAACCTGAGAAATCAAAATCATAAGGAACAGGAATTGGATGTTGATCTGTTCTGCTTTTCAAAACTTTTATGTTGCGATGGGCCAAAAAATTCCAATCTGTATTGCCAATCATTAATTGGAAAAGAGCCAGCTTGGCTGCAGCATCTTGACTTTCGGGAACGATGGTTTCGAAACCACAATCACAATCGTCGGCATTCATCCGGTCTTCCAATTCGTCTTTGTCTTCAATCAAAATACCATAGCGTTTCATTTTTGGCAATTCTTCCCCCAAGTCGGTATAGGTGATTTCTACCAATTGGATCTGATAACTTTGTGGCGTTAGCTGCTGATAGAGCTGGTAGGCCAAATATTCTTTGAGTAGGTATGGACGAGTGATTTGTTTATTATGACAATGAGTGACCAATTTGAAGGTTTTGTAATTGCCTAGTTCAATCCCTTCCAGGTTTTTTTCTTTTAGTTTGATTTTTAAAGGCGGAAAATCACAAATGCGTCGGCGAAATTTTCCACGCGCTTTTATTTGTACCTCGCTGGTGTACTTTTTATTCGTCTTGTGATAAATGGTGAGGGATGCGGATTGGTAAGTCCCGCTATTTTTATTGGCAATCAATTGGGTGAAGTCCGCTTCTAATTTTAGTGGGAGTATTTCTTGTTTCTGCCATTCTTTAAACAGGCTATGTTGGTCGATAGTAAATTGGATACTATCTCCAGCAGGTGAATTTTTGGCCAATGAAGAATAAGAGGTAAAAGGTAGTGTCAGTAGAAATAAACAAAGAATCAGGAACGGAGTTTTTATTAGGGTCATTTACAAATTTGGATTTTAGGGTAATCTTAGAAAGTCATTTGCAAACAAAGATATGGGGCTTTGCCAAATTTCATTCTATCATATCTATCAATTCGAAATAATAATCGACAAACGAGGATAAATAATAAAGATACAGAACATTCTTTTGTGTAATGGCTTTTATTCGAGGGGAGAATTTGCAAACCGATACTATATAAAAGGTTTTTTGACTAACTTCCCAATGTGAAAGAAGGAAGCGATGAAACGTTTCCGTTTATTTGTAAGAGTTGTTTTAAATCTTTTTGAATGTTTGGTACTGTATTGCGCTTTTGTTTTTTGGGATGCCTACTTTTTTTATTGACCAACTGTAAGGTAGTGGAGTATAAAAATATTTACCACGCAGTCTCTGCAGAAGAATTTAATAGAAAACCCAAGCGAGTGATCTTGATGATTGGAGATGGAATGGGTTTGCCGCATATTACGGCTTCGATGTATAATAATGGCAATCAAACTATTTTGGAAGCCTTCCCGGTAGTCGGTTTACAGAAATGTGATTCCGCAGATGCCTTGGCGACGGACTCTGCCGCTGCCGCAACCGCCATGGCTTGTGGGGTCAAAACCTTTAATCAAGCAATTGGTGTCGACTTAGATACGGTTCCTCAAACAAGTATTCTTATCGAAGCGGGACAAAAAGGATATGCAACTGGCTTGGTGACTACCTCTAGTTTGGTTCATGCTACGCCAGCGGGGTTTTATGCACATTCTCCGCAAAGATACCAGTACGAAAATATAGCATTAGATTTTTTGCAAGCCAATATCGACTATGCAGTTGGTGGAGGTAAAAAATATTTTGACCGTCGCGATAAGGATGAACGCAATCTTTATGAAGAATTGGAAAGCAAAGGCACTTATGTTTCTAGCTTTTTAGAAGAGACTTTTCAGTCCACTAGTCCCAATAGCAAACGGCCCTTTGTTTTTTTTACGGCCGATTCGGAACCTCTTCCTGCTTCGCAGGGCCGCGATTATCTTTCTTCCGCTTGTCGCAGCGCGACCAAATATTTATCCGCTCGAAGTACCGATGGCTTTTTCCTGATGATCGAAGGAGCTCAAATTGATTGGTCTGGTCATGCTCGGAATGGAGAAGAACTACTCTCTGAAATGGCAGATTTTGAAAAAGCAGTAGCCACTGTTTTGGAATTTGTTCGAAAAGATAAAGAAACCTTGCTCATCGTTACGGCAGATCACGAAACGGGAGGATTGACCATTTCTCCCAATTCTCTTCCTGATGAAGATCTTCAACTCGAATTTGCCAGTAATGCACATACTCCGCAGATGGTACCTGTTTTCGCTACCGGCCCCGGTGCTTCTTTTTTTGCAGGAATCTACGACAATACCGAAATCTATAAGAAACTTAAGGTATTGATGGGTTTGGAACAGTCGAAGTAGAGGCTTCGTAAACAAAATAAATCATCTTTCATTTTTTACTGAAAATTAATTTAGATCTATTTTTGGTGTAAATATCTGTTTATCAGTGTTTTATGTTGATAATTGATTTTTTATAATGCAAAATGTCCGACTATTTTGATATTTTGTTTAACTTTTTTTTGGATTTTGTTAAACGAAACTGTAAATTTGTTTAACAATCAGACAGGATATCTTTCCTAGAGTTAAACAAAATCTCAAATACAATGTCAGCAATAGAGTTTTATGACCGATTTAACAGTG
>CALLVY010000298.1 GCA_938015925.1 uncultured Saprospiraceae bacterium | reverse complement strand
TTCGAGAAGAATGATTTATTCTTTTTGGTTTTTGCTGTTCCTAGTGCCAGTTGTTATATCATTGGTTCTTCTACGCCGCATTTTTGGGTTTTCTTTATTGGCGTTGGAATTTCTATCTATGGCTTGATTTATTTTTTGATTCACGATGTTTATATTCATCGTCGTTTTAAGTGGTTTAAGCAATTGGATTCGAAATATTCCAGAGCCATTTTGCGCGCTCATGGCGCTCACCATGCCAAGCAGGAAAAAGAAGATGGAGAGTCTTTTGGTTTGTTGGTAGTCGATCAGAAATATTATAAGAAACGCAAAGATTGGGACAAGGGATAGTCGCCATTCTTTGATCAATCATTGTCGGATATCATTAGGACTTTACTCCTCCCCTCGCGGCTCCGCCCGTCGCCCATTGCGATCAATAAATCCTTCTTTTCCATCTTTAAACACCTTAGCCAATCCGGCCGCCGAGAAAGGCTCCACCGATTCATAAAAAGGTTTTATCTGCTGTACGCCTTCTTGATTCACAAAACCCCACAAACCCTCTTCTTGCACGGCGATAAGGCCATTCGCAAAGACACCAATAGAGTCATATTTCGGAGCGACTAAAACTTCTCGCAATTGATTTTTGATTCCCCAAGAACCATTCGGATGTTTAAAACCATAAATCGCTCCGGCGGAATTGAGTTCTAGAAGAAGATGTTTTTCGCAAAGGGCTAAATTTCTTTTCGCTTGCTCATCAAAAATAATATCCATCGCCACGGCAGATTCATACAATTCTTTGGCTCTTTTAAAATCTCCTTTTCGGAAAAACGGTTCTGCTTCTTTAAGTAATTTTTGATACTTGGCCTCTTTGCTCTTAGAAATCTTGCGTTGCAATAAATCTATTTGATTGTCTAATTTTATTTTTTCTTCTGTGGTACTGGATAATTTTTTTACTTCTTTTACTTTCATCAAAGTCCTCTGGTATTCGCCAGCTTCCATATTCACTTCTATTTCTTTTTCGAATTTCTTAATGACCTTCTTTTTTTCGTCTTCGCTCCATCTTTTTGCAGTTTCAGGTGGACATCCTTCCAGGCAATTTCCTGTTCGGTCAATAGTCATCGTTTGTCCACTTTTGATTACAACTGCTTCTCCATTTTTAAAACCCGGCGTAAGAACGTCTTCTAATCCACTAATTTCTTCCTGGCCATCGACATCAATAAAAGCAAAATCATTCTTTCCCTTTTTGACCATTGCTAAACCTTCGCTATAAGATGCCGCATCCTGATATTTAAAAGGTATTCTAACTTCTCCTTCTAAATCTATAAACCCGCATTTCCCAGATTTTTGCACATAAGCCAATCCTTCCGGAGTATGTGGCCAAGCATTGTCATAAGTAAAATCAAACTGCGTCTCTTTTTCCAAATTGATATAGCCCCACTTTTCCATTTCATTCTCTACCGGTGCCATCCCATAAGCAAAATCTCTTCCATTTCGGAAGTCCGTATCTAGAACAACTTCTCCTGTTGCATCGACATAAGATACCCGATTCCCCTCTACCCTTGCAGTATAAACAGGGTCTTGGTCAAAGAGTCTTAACCCAACCAATCCAACAACCCCAATCATACAAAGGCTGACCACAATTTTAAAAATCTCAATTCCAAATAATTTAATTTGAAAAAACTTTGGCTTTCCTGATTTTGGGAGCGATTCAATTTCTGTTTTTTCTGTAGGAATAGTGGTATCCAATTCCTTTTGAAACTTTAGTGTTTCCTCATCCTCCGGTTTAATACTCAAAGCATCCGCAAAAGCGATTTTTGCGTCAGAGAAACGTTCTTCCCGGTAAGCTTTTTCTCCTCTGGCAAAACTGTGTTGAAAGAAAATTTCTACTTTACATAAAGCGATTCGTTCTTCGATACTCGCTAATTTTTCAGGAGATTGATGAGTCGCAAATGACAAGGCTTCCCGATAACGCCATTGTGCTTCTTCCCATTTTCCCGCAGTAAAATAATGCGCCGCTTCTTCTATACTTCGATTAAATTCAGAATGTTCTTTTTGTTGATCCCCTCCAATTTCAATTTGCTTAAGGTCTATGATAATTTCCTCTACATGTTCAACGATTTCCACATAGGGCTCATCCACGTGTTTCCATTTTTTACTGGACACGGGAATTTTATTTTTGGGTAAAACTTGTAATTTGGAAAAAGGAGTGCCATCCCACATGCAGGGACGCAGAATAATAGGAATCGTTTTCGCCTTCCCTTCTTCATGTCGAACAAGGGCTTGTTTCATTTCTTGGTTATAGGAAAAGTCTGTCGCTATAAACTTAGAACTGATCAATAAGAGAATAATATCTGCATTTTGTAAAGCCTTCAATGTTTCTTTTTCCCATTCCAATCCGGCAACGATCATTTCCTTATACCAGATTTTATCCACCATTCCCAATCGCTCTAAGACACTCAAGTGCTCCGCCAGTTCTTCTAGAAAAGACCGATCCTCTTCTACATAGGCGATAAAGATATTAATGTTTTCAGGCGTATTGATCATTCAGCAAATGCTTGTGACTTGTTATACTTAACTCAAGAAGGACTAAATTTAGTTTTTTCTCTACACTTATTTTTCTTGGATTGCTAAAAAGAAGACTAAAATTAAGCCGATTTGTTGTAAAGTGAAAAGAGAAGCCAAAAGGACAATGTTTTTATTCCTATTGAATCTGCATTTATGGAGCAATTAGGAGAGAAAAAAACATAAAGTAGGGGATAATATGCCTCAAACACCTAGAAAACTGGAAATAAATACTTAAAAAGCTGCAATTTAATGCTAAGGTGTATAAATTTGCTAAGCACCAATGCCTCAACTTGTGGAAGTACCCATTATCGACAAATTTTCGCGGGCTTTTAATCTTGAAATGCCTCCGGCAGAAAACATGGATGATTATCTGGATAATATCCTGCCTATGCTCCGCCCCTGGAGTGAGGACATCTATGAATTTGAGGAAAAAAATTATTTTAGAAGTCGCTGGCTGGAAGTCCAGGATTCGGATCATAGCCATGAAGCCATCTTGCATTTGTTTCGGGAAGAGTACGAATACCTCTACTCTATAGATGGAGATATTCTCTTTCGCGGGAGTTGGGAACCTATCAATGATAATAATAGCTTTATTCTTAACAAACTCGCCAATGGTGCCATCGCACAAAGTGAACTTTATGATCTCGCCTTTTTGAATAAAGATTTCTTTATTTTAAGAAAGCATGGTGATCAGGTACGCAAAGGCCAGAAGAAGTATTTTGTCATGGCGAGAGAAGGGGTGGTCAGAAATTTGGAATGGAGAGAAGTGATGGAATTGTTGTTTAATAATTATCGCAGCAATCCCGACTTTATGTTGTACATCGTTTTGGCTTTGGTGTTGATGGCTGTTGTGATGGCCTTATCTATGTTTTAATACAGAACTACTTTCCTTTCCTAAAACGAAACAGGAGTCATCAATTAAGATGACTCCTGTTTTTTTTACAAGCAAGACTTAAACAAAATTGCTTAATGTACCTTGTGTGCTTCTAATGCTTTCACCATCGTCAATCCAATTTCTGCTGGAGAGTTAACGACATGGATTCCACATTCCTTCATGATTTTCATTTTCGCTTCAGCGGTATCTTCTTCTCCACCAATGATTGCTCCGGCGTGTCCCATGGTACGTCCTTTAGGCGCAGTTTGTCCAGCAATAAAACCAACGACAGGTTTGGTTGCATTTTCTTTGATCCATCGGGCAGCATCTGCTTCCATGCTTCCTCCAATTTCACCAATCATAACGACACCATCTGTATCAGGATCTTCCATTAGTAATCTTACTGCATCCAATGTAGTTGTTCCAACGATTGGATCACCTCCGATACCAATACAAGTAGATTGTCCCATTCCTGCTTTGGTTACCTGATCTACGGCTTCGTAAGTCAATGTACCAGAACGAGAAACGATACCAATTCGACCTGGGTTGTGAATAAACCCTGGCATGATCCCTACTTTAGCTTCTCCTGGAGTCATTACTCCTGGACAGTTAGGTCCGACCAAGCGACAGTCTTTATCTGCGATATAAGCTTTCACTTTTACCATATCCTGTACCGGGATACCTTCAGTAATACAAATGATTACTTTGATTCCGGCATCGGCGGCTTCCATGACTGCGTCAGCAGCAAATGGTGGTGGAACAAAAATGATAGTGGTGTCGGCGCCTACTTCTTTTACAGCATCGGCAACAGTATTGAATACTGGACGGCCAAGGTGTTCTTGACCTCCTTTTTTAGGAGTTACGCCACCAACGACGTTCGTTCCATATTCAATCATTTGACCGGCGTGGAAAGTACCTTCTTTCCCAGTAAAGCCTTGTACTATAATTTTCGAATCCTTATTTACTAATACTGACATGCTTGAATTTTTCTTTGGTTATAGAAAATGTATTACGCGAAGTCGTCTTATTTTTTTTCAATAATAAAAACGTCTTCATCTTTTTTATTTAGATAATAATGTTCTCTGGCAAATTTCTCTTTATCGTTGGCAATATCTCTACGATCTTTCCTCACCTCTTTCATCTTCTCTTCGTAGTAGATCTTATCGTTCTCCAGTTTATTTAAGGTTTGCTGGAGGCGATAATTTGTCAGAAAGTCGTGTTTATCCACAAAAATCATAAAAGCAAAAAACAGAACCAGTGACAGGAAATAGATATTCCTCATCGGTGCTGGAATTTGTTCCAAGAAAGGCTTAAATGGATTTTTTCTGACTGCCATGTTTCAGCGATTTCTGCAAAGATATATAAATGTTAGGAATGTTACCATTCCTAACATTTAATGCCAATAATTATTAGCTCAAACCTCCTACAATCAATGCCTTTCCAGGATAGATTGCAGAATCTCCTAGCTCTTCTTCAATTCGGAGCAATTGGTTGTATTTAGCCACCCGATCTGAGCGGGAAGCAGAACCGGTCTTAATTTGTCCGGTATTTAAGGCAACAGCCAGGTCAGCGATGGTTACATCTTCGGTTTCTCCCGAACGGTGACTCATTACACTGGTAAAGCCATTTCTAGTAGCCAAGTTTACACAATCAATTGTTTCGGTTAAAGTACCAATCTGATTGACTTTGATCAGGATAGAATTGGCAGACGCTTCATCTATTCCTCTTTGCAATCTTTTGGTGTTGGTCACAAACAAATCATCTCCAACCAATTGTACTCGGTGGCCCAATTGTTTGGTCATATTCGCCCAACCCGTCCAATCATCTTCATGCAATCCGTCTTCGATAGAAAGGATTGGATATTTATCGCACCATTCTTTCCAGTAACTCACCATTTGATCACTGGTCAATTTGTCTCCAGTACTTTGGTGGAAATGGTATACTTTTTCTTCTTCATTATAAAACTCAGAAGCGGCAGCATCCATTGCGATCAACATATCTTCTCCCGGACGGTAACCAGCAGCTTCGATCGCTTGCAAAACCGTTTCGATGGCTTCGTGATTAGATTTCATACTAGGAGCAAAACCTCCTTCGTCTCCTACATTAGTAGAGTATCCTTTTTTCTTCAAGACTTTTTTCAATTCATGAAAAACCTCTACGCCCATACGCAGTCCTTCAGAGAAAAACTCTGCACCAACTGGCATGATCATAAATTCTTGAAAGTCGATACTATTGTCTGCATGCGAACCACCATTGAGGATATTCATCATTGGTACCGGCATGACATGCGAGTTGACGCCACCTAGGTAATTGTACAAAGGCATTCCAAATTCTTCTGCGGCTGCTTTGGCTACTGCCAAAGAAACGCCTAAGATTGCATTGGCGCCTAAGTTTGATTTATTGGATGTGCCATCCAAATCGATCATCAACTGGTCGATATATCTTTGTTCGCTTACTTCTACACCGATCAATTCCGGTGCAATAGTGTCTTCAATATTTTGGCAGGCTTTTAAAACGCCTTTGCCCATAAATCGTTTTTTATCGCCGTCGCGAAGTTCGACTGCTTCGTATTTTCCAGTGGAGGCACCAGAAGGAACCGCAGCGCGGCCCATAGCACCATCTTCAGTTAATACCTCAACCTCAACAGTAGGATTTCCTCGGGAGTCTAAAATTTCCCGGGAACGGATGTCAATAATTTCACTCATTTTTAATTTAATTAAGGACGGAAAAAAAAATAGATTCAGAATTTTTGATTTTGGTAAATTTTCTAAGTGATTGACTGATAAGAAGAGAACGTGAAAATCTACCGAAATCCTAAAAAAAATTCTGAATCTATTTCCGTCAAGTTACTTGGAAATAGAGTTTGAAAATGCCCCTGATTTTTCCTGGCTAGATTTATCGGCTTCGACCAAAGCAATGAATTGATCGAAAAGATAATTAGAATCGTGTGGTCCAGGAGAAGCTTCGGGGTGATACTGAACGGAGAAAGCTTTGTGATTCAAAATTTGAATGCCTTCTACTGTTTGGTCATTTAGGTTAAGGTGAGTTATTTGGATTTTATCTTTATTTGCTTCGAGGGCTTCGGGACTTACCCCAAAACCATGATTTTGGCTGGTGATTTCACATTTTCCGGTGACTAGATTTTTTACCGGATGATTGATACCACGGTGGCCATTGTGCATTTTATAAGTTGGAATACCTACTGCAAGGGCCAAAATTTGATGTCCGAGACAGATTCCGAAAAGCGGACGATTGTCTGCAAGGATTGCTTTGGCAGTAGCCACTGCATAATCCATGGGGGCCGGATCGCCAGGGCCATTGGATAAGAAGTAGCCATCAGGATTCCATGCCTTTAGTTCTTCGTAAGGAGTTTTGGCCGGAAATACTTTTACCTGACAACCTCTACTTACGAGGTTCCGTAGGATATTCTTCTTGATTCCCAGATCTAAGGCCGCAATTTTATAAGTCGCGGTATCTTCTCCCAGGATATAAGCTTCTTTGGTACTTACTTTGGACGCCAGTTCCAATCCTTTCATTGGAGGTACTTTGGCGAGTTGTTTTTTCAAATCTTCCACATCTGTTGTTTCGGAAGAAATAATTGCATTCATCGCACCTTTATTTCTGATGTGGCGAACAATTGCTCGGGTATCGACTCGACAGATTCCAACCAAGCCGCCATCTTCTAAATATTCTTGAATCGATTGGTCGGCCATTTGTCTGGAATAATCTTCGTAATTGAAGTTTTTACAAATGAGTCCTGCAATTTTGATACTACCTGATTCTACATCTTCTTTACTTGCACCATAATTTCCAATGTGTGCATTGGTAGTGACCATCAATTGACCAAAATAAGAAGGGTCGGTAAATATTTCCTGGTAGCCAGTCATACCAGTATTAAAACATATTTCTCCGCTGGTGGTTCCCTGTTTTCCTACGGCCCAGCCGTGGAAAGTGGTACCATCTTCTAAAAGTAAAACTGCTGGAATTTCTTTAATATTACTCATAGTCTCAATAGATTGTCTTTTTTAGATAAGAGATAGTTATCATTTAGATATATATATCGGCTGCAAAGATAATACTTCGACAAAGCTTAAGGAAATCCTATTCGTCTTATTTAGAATAAATTCCTGATCTCCTTTCCCTTTCGGTCATTTTGCCTAGTGACTGATCTCCTCTCAGGCTTTCAATGATTTCTATAACAAACCAGAGTAGGTATTTCTTAACCTCAGTTCATTGTATCCTACGGCAATAAGCTAGAAATTGAGTTTATAAATCATTTAAGTAAAAGCCCTCTCTTCTTCTTTTACGAATCAAAGAACCATAAGGTTCGGAGCAGTGACAACTGGTAAATCCAAATTGTCCTATAGCCTATCCTATGTCTTTAGGCAAAATTTAGTGGTTTTTTCTAGGAACGTATTCTAGCAATCATTTCATTTTTCACACATAAGCAGGTGTTCAAATTAAATCACATAATAACTTGAGCGACTTTTATTCTTATCCATCGTTAAAAAGCCTCGCCGATGCTAGGCATCGCCTACGTTTTTCGCCTCGGCTAAAAACAAAATTCATCTCAATTTATTGGTA
>CALLVY010000297.1 GCA_938015925.1 uncultured Saprospiraceae bacterium | reverse complement strand
GAATCCACCTCATGATCTTTGTCTTTTGCACCACCTTTTCTGACCGTGATGGACACATACTTGTCATCCACATTGTAAATCTTCCGACCTTCAAATTGCTTTGGAAATGTAGGATTATCCTTAATTTCTGCACCCAACCCAGGCGTTTCCCCCTTGTGGTCAAAAGATACCCCTGCGATGGTATTGAAGTCAGCCTCAATAGCAACAGCTCCCCATATTTTATCCCAAAGTCCATTTCCATACACAGACACTATATAATAGGTGTCTCCACCATTTTGGTAAACCCAAACTGGAAACGCTCTTTCCTCCACCGGCAACTTATTATTCTTATCTCGGTTTTTTTCCAAATCAATGGCTTCAATACCTTCGATTGGATTTCCTTGATAATCAAATACGTAACCTTTTACTTTGGCATATACTTCCTCTACTTTTTCATTATCCCAGTCTCCTGGATCTTCTCCAAGCTGCGCTTTGATGGAACTTAAAATTCCTTTTTTATTAAAAATAGCCTCGTTGGCATCCGCCATCGGCTTGGTCGCTTCCCGCAGACCTGTCAATCCTACCGCTACTATAGTAGTAATGGCTAAAACAAACACTAAGACATAATTGGTACTATGCACGTTTTAATCTTTTTGACATGTTAGATTCTAACACGTAGTGATCAATAAGTGGAGCGAAGACATTCATAAATAGAATTGCCAACATCCACCCTTCTGGATAAGCAGGGTTCATCACTCGAATGATGAGTCCAACTGAACCAATGAAAAATCCATAAATCCATTTTCCTCTATTAGTAGAAGCTGCGGTTACAGGGTCTGTAGCCATGAACGCCATAGCGAACAAGAAACTTCCCATGTAGAAATGATAATACCACGGCACTTGTAGGTATAAAAAGTCTGTACCTGCAGAAAGTCCGTTCATCATCATTCCTGTCACCGCACAACCGATTGCCATACTAACCATAACTCTCCAACTTGCTACCTTCATTAATACCAAGGCAACTGCACCGACAATAATAAATGGTTTACAAGATTCGCCGATAGATCCAGGAAGTGTTCCCCACCACATTTGTGAAGGAGAATAAACTGCCGTGACGGCTTCCCATCCTCCTGTCTTAGCAAGAGCTAGAGGAGTTGCGCCCGTAAAACTATCCGCTACGGCCATTCCGCCTTCACCAAAAGTTCTCCAACCGAAAGCATTGAACAATCCATCTAACAAACCATGCGTCCACCCGTAAGTAGAAACTTGTTGTTTAATCGGTTCTGCCAGATTGAGCAAATCAGGATCAAAATGTAATCCCGCAACCCAAACTTCTTTTCCATTAATCATGGTATCTCCCGCCATTTCCGTAGGGTAAGCAAAGAAGATAAAAACCCGCGCCAATAGCGCAATATTCAAGATATTCATCCCTGTTCCACCGAATGCTTCTTTCCCGATAATTACTGCGAAAGCAATTGCCAAAGCTAACCAAAGCAAAGGCACATCAGGAGGCATAATCAATGGAATCAAAGCTCCTGAAACTAGGAAACCTTCCTCAATTGCATGTCCTTTTTTAGCGGCATACCAAAATTCAATCCCTAATCCTACGAGGTGCGTCACTACGAAAATTGGAATCAACTGAATAAGTCCGAAACCGATTTTAAGGTGAAAAGCATCGAAGAAATCAGGATATAATCCCAAAGCACTAAAATGCTGATGACCGATGTTAAGTGAACCAAAAACGTAGCACAATTGCAAAACCAAAACTACGTGTACCATCAACCTTTTCAAATCCATACCGTCGCGCACGTGTACACCACCCGCTTTAGTTACGGTATCCGGAGTATAAGCAAAAGTGAAAAATCCATCATACAACGTATGCAAAAATGGAGACTCCTTCTTGTCCGGTTCTATTTTTTTCAAAAAATCTAATAAAGCCATATTATTAATTTATAATTTTAGATTGTACTGCTCTTAAATTGCTTCTGACTATAACCCGCTGCGTAAAGAATAGTTAAAAAAATGAACAGCATTTTTTACTGTTTTACATTTTTTATCCTTGCTCCCGCATCATCTCCAATCCTTCTCTCAAAATACTTTGCAAAGGTTGTTTTGACGTACAAGCAAATTCTGCTAAAGCCACATCTTCTGCCGCCAATTCATAAATACCTAGACCTTCCATTCTTTCAAAATCATTCGTAATGATGGCTTTCATCAAATGCTGCAAATAAATATCCATAGGCAACATACTTTCGTACTGTCCCGTGACCACAAAAGCTCTTTGCTCACCATGTGTGTTGGTGTTAGCATGAAATTTCAAATCTGGATAAAGTGCATTTGGGAAAGTTCCTGAAATGGTGGGACGTGGAGCAATTGGAATTAACCAACCAAACGCTTCGTATTCGTCCCCTTCTTCTACTACTGTGATCTGATCGTCAGAATATCCAAGGTATTGTTCTTTAGTTACTTTTTGTCCAGAAAGTACATCGCCTGAAATAAAACGAATCGTCTTACCTTCTTCCAATGGTTGTAAATTTCCTTTAATCAAATCTTCCACGTTTGCACCAAGGTAAGTTTTTACATAATGCGGTTCGATAAACTCAGCACCCGTGATGGCTACAATTCTAGAAGCATCAAATTTTCCTTCGGTAAATAATTTCCCGATAGT
>CALLVY010000296.1 GCA_938015925.1 uncultured Saprospiraceae bacterium | reverse complement strand
TATTGAGCGAGATAAAATATAATTTTTTTAAGGCCAGCAAATGGAAATTATCGATCGGCTTTTTGGCTATGTGGTATTCGAAAACCGCAAACTGTAAACCATATTTCCAGGCTATCCTCCAAATTTATTAAACATCCCCCCAATTACTCTTAAAAAGCTTGATCGCTATCGCCAATAAGACAATACCAAAGACCTTACGTAAAATCATAGCACCTCCCTTTCCTAATTTTCGCTGTATCCAGCCAGAGAATCGCAAAACCAAATAAACGATTAGTAGATTGAATGCGATACCGATTCCTATGTTGATGGATTCGTATTCTGATTTTAAAGACAAAATAGTGGTCAAGGTTCCCGCACCAGCGATCAGGGGAAAAGCAAGGGGAACGATGGAAGAAGAAGCCAAACCAGCATCTTCTTCATCCTTAAAAAAGGTCACTCCTAAGACCATTTCCAAACCAATAATAAAAATCACTAAAGCTCCTGCCAAGGCAAAAGACTGAACATCTATACCAATAAGTCGTAAAATAGATTCTCCGGCGATCAGAAAAAGAATCATCAAAAAGCCAGCGGCAAAGGTCGCTTTGGCGGATTCAATCAACTTTCCTTGGGCCTTCATAGTCAAAATAACAGGTATATTGCCAAGGATATCTATTACGGAGAATAGAATCAGGGAAACAGTGAGCACTTCTTTAAAATTCATATCATGGATTTTTTAGGATTTCCGGATCAAGTTACAAACTTAATACATTGTATTTT
The DNA here is from genome assembly GCA_938015925.1 of uncultured Saprospiraceae bacterium. Taxonomy (GTDB): domain Bacteria; phylum Bacteroidota; class Bacteroidia; order Chitinophagales; family Saprospiraceae; genus CALLVY01. Next base: position 7,972 of record CALLVY010000296.1, on the reverse strand, counting down.
AAAATTCGACTATCATGAGAGGAGACATTCCTTCTAGAAAAAAAGTTCCTTTTTCGATCCCAGAAGACTTTCGAAAGTATCTCGACAAATACAATCGGCAAACTAGCCTACCGGTTCAATACGACGATTTGGTACGCTATGAAACCAGCTTGCCTTTACTGGATTTAAATGGAGAAGATACTTTATGGGAAACCGTTCACTACATGGAATCTGAACGAGAGGAAATCCATAAGGCCTTGACTTTAATTTATGCCTTATTAAAGACGGATGGAGATATGGATGTACTGGAACATCTCTCTGTCGCTCGAATCGACTTTTGTACTTTTGGCAATACCCAGCCCTTCCGCATACGCATCATCAATCGACTCAATGATAATTACGATCACTTTTATGTCAAACGAGCAGATGCTTCCCGAGTCTTTGGCTTGGAATTGGAAGAAATCCTCTCACCCAATCATGTGATCTATTTGATTGATAAGGAAACGCTGATTGAAGAACACATTGCGGGGATTCCCGGAGATGATTTTATGAAAAGGAATCTCAATGATAGTACTTTCAATCAGATTCGGATCGCCAAGGAATTTGTAAAATTCAACGAACGTTGCTTTGTCCGCTTATTGGGAGATATGCGCTCTTATAATTATGTCATCGACATTACGCCAGATATAGAAGGTTCTCAGTTTAGAATGCGTGCGATAGACTTTGACCAACAATCTTATGAAGGTCGGAAAAGTTTTTACCTCCCTCAATATTTTAAAGACAACAATCCCATTATTTTCCTGGGCATCAAACACATGACCTCCAAAACGGTCCGTCAATATCAGATGGAAGAACGCAGTTTGATTGCGACGCGAGCGAAAAGTTCGATTGGTCGTTTAAAAGAAATTCTGGATTTAATGGTTAAAACCGAACTTTCTGCGCCGGATAAAGTTGTTAAGCTCAGGGAAGAATTAGCAATACACCATAAAAACGATATATTTTTGACCTGCCAAAATATGGGCGAAATCGTAAGGGCCAATATTCAGTTGGTTCTAAACAAAGATTTTAAGCAAAGTATCAACATGGATTAGTGGTTTTTATAGTTAAAGAATAGTTTTTTGATTGCATACCTAAGAAACTTATGTACATTCGTGCTCACCTCAGGCTACTGCTTGTTTTATAAACATTAAACCTTTTCAAAGCATTAGAGTCTAGATATAGATTTATTAGCGCAAGATTAAAAGGCTTGTTCTTCGTACAAGTATCTTCGAAAAAGAGCTTCTATAATCAATGACCTGTTTAAGGTTTGCATTTGCAGGCCTATCAATTATTAAAGTAAAATAATGAATACGACTAAAAACATCCTTCTACTTTTCGCTCTTTTTATCGGCGTTCAACTCTCTGCCCAAGAAAGAGGAAACAGAGGCGGCCAAGGCCCGCGAGGCGGCGGATCAATCAAAAAGAAAGTCAAAGGAATGGTACTCGATGCCAGTACCCAACAGGCTTTAGAATATGCGACGATTACTATTTACTCGAAGCGAGACAGCAGCGTAGTAACCGGAGGGATTACCGATGGCGAAGGAAAGTTTTCTATTGACACCCGACCGGGTCGTTTTTTTGGAAAAATAGAATTCTTGGGTTATCAGGCCTTTAATATTCCGATGATTGATCTGGGGAAAGAAAAGATGGAAGCAGATTTAGGGACTATTTCTCTAAACCCGGATGCAGAAATGCTAGCAGAAGTGGAAGTACGGGCAGAGAAAAGTGAGATGCAATTTCTACTCGATAAAAAAGTATTCAATGTTGGAAAAGACCTTTCTACGACTAGTAGTTCTGCCGCAGACTTGTTGGACAATGTTCCTTCAGTGGCCGTAGACATCGACGGAGGAGTGACTTTGCGAGGATCAGGCAATGTAAGGATTTTGATCGACGGCAAACCCTCTGGATTAATCGGTGTGGGCGATGCCAATGGCTTGCGCCAAATCCCTGCCAATATGATCGACAAAGTAGAAGTGATTACCAATCCTTCGGCTCGTTATGAAGCAGCCGGAACCACTGGAATTATCAATATCGTTTTGCGAAAAGAAAAGAAAAAAGGTTTGAACGGTTCTATTGATTTAAGCACCGGATTGCCTAAGCAAATTGGAGCGGCGATTAATTTCAACTTAAGAAAAGAAAAATTCAATCTATTCCTCAACTATGGCCTCAGCTGGCGCAACAATCCAGGGGGTGGTTTTACCGATCAAAATTTTTATCGCGGCGACAGTACTTTTATCACCGAACAAACTCGAAGCATCGACCGGTCAGGACTTTCTCATAATATCCGCTTTGGCTCTGATTTCTTTTTGGGCAAAAAAAGTACCTTGACTACTTCCTTTTCCTATCGGATTAGTGATGAAAATAATCTGTCGGAAGTCCATTATCTCGATTTTATCAATACCAAAGAAAATCTTCTTTTAGAAACGACTCGGACAGATGATGAAAGAGAAGACGAAACCGATATTACGCTGGCTTTAAATTTTGAAAAAACCTATGATCGAAAAGGGCAAAAACTAACCGCTGATTTCCAATACGAAACCAGTGGTGAAGTCGAATCTTCTGACTTTCTGGAGCGCTATTTAAATGCCAACGGAGCACCAACGGGAAGTCCCAACTTGCAACAAAAAGGTTTAATTGATGAATCCAATTCAGAATTTTTATTGAAAGCCGATTATGTTCATCCTTTTGGAGAAAACGGAAAATTTGAAACGGGTTATCGCGGATCTTTGCGACAGATCAGAAACGACTTTGAAGTCCAGGAATTTGCAGATAATCTCTGGGGTGTTCTCCCCAATCTGAGCAATGATTTTATTTACAATGAAAACATTCAAGGCGTCTATGCACTCTATGGAAATAAGATGCAAAAATTTTCTTACCAAATCGGATTGCGGGGGGAATACACGGATATCAAAACAGAATTGGTAAAGACCAATGAAAAAAATCCAAGAAGTTATTTCAACCTTTTCCCCAATGCGACCTTTACTTATGACTTACCTGCTCAGAATGCCATTCAGCTAAGTTACAGCCGCCGAATCACGCGGCCAAGGTATTGGTATTTGAATCCATTCTTGTCTTTTAGCGATGCTCGAAATCCATTTGTCGGTAATCCTGACCTTGACCCGGAGTTGACGCATTCGGTGGAACTGGCGCATCTCAAATATTTTGAAAAAGGTTCGATTAGCACCGGTATTTACTATCGCCACACCGACGATGTTATCCAAAGAGTCCGAGTCGTTACAGACGAGACCAATGCCCTTACTCTCCCGCAGAACTTGGGTATAGAAGATGCCTTTGGTATAGAATTTACTTACAATTATAATATCGAAAAATGGTGGAGTGTAAATGGAGAATTTATCTTCTTCCGTTCTATCATAGACGGCATGGCCGAAAATCAAAATCTCGATCGAGATGCTTATTCCTATAAAACCAGACTCACTTCAAAAATGACCATCTGGAAAAAACTGGACACCCAATTTCGCTTTAATTATCGCGGCCCAATCGAATCTGTTCAAGGTAGAAGCCTCGCTGTTTACAATCTCGATTTTGGCCTTAGCTTAGATGTATTAAAAAACAAAGGAACTTTGACATTAAGTGCTCGAGACCTCCTGAACACCCGTAAAAGAAGAGCTTTCACTTCTGGAGAAAACTTTGATACTTATAGTGAATTTCAGTGGCGTTCGCGACAAATTAATCTCAACTTTAATTACCGCATCAATCAAAAGAAAAAGAGAGGTGGACAACGTGGTGCTTATGATGGTGGTGGAGAAGGGTTTTAGTAAACCTTAAAAGCAATAAAAAAGCGATGCCAGGAAAAATCTTGGCATCGCTTTTTTATTGCAATATATTTTTGGAAAAAATATTAAGAACCTAAGATTAACAAAGACCAAGATCATTTGGAATGATCCCAAAAGCACTTCATTCCACCAAACCACATTTAATCGCAAATTTAATCAAACCAACTACTTTATTGACTTCCAATTTTTTCATAATATTATTCCGGTGAGTATCAACGGTACGATCGCTGATGTGTAAAGCTTTGGCGATTTCTTTGCTCGACAAGCCCTCCCCTACGGCCTTGAGTATTTCAATTTCCCGGGCCGTCAATTGGCTCAACAATTTTGCGTTCTGAGGTGCGAGTCTGGTATCCGTCGGTACATCCGGAGTACTCAATGCCACCGTCACATCGCTTGAAAAATACGGGCTTCCACTGGCCACGGTTTCGATCGCATTGACCACCTCTTCCTTACTAGAGCTCTTAATCAAATAACCCATTACGCCAATTTGGATCAAATGCCGAATGATGGATTTTTCATAATGCAGGGAGAGAATAATAATTTTCACTTCTGGCATGGAGCTTCTAATTTCTTTAGCCGCGACCATCCCATTCATCACAGGCATATCAATGTCCATCAAGAGAACATCCGGTTTTAGGATCTTCACCATTTGAATGGCATCTTTCCCGTTTCTTGCTTTCCCAAGAATAGAAAAATGAGGGTTCAAAAAAGCTTCTAAACCATCGACTACCACCTGGTGATCATCTACTAAAACAATACTAGTTACGTTCATGGCAGCTGAATTTTCAGGGTATTTAAAGTTCCTTTTCCTACTTTGCTTTCCACATCAATGGTTCCATTAATAGATCTTAAGCGAGAAGTAATATTCATCATTCCATGACCTTTGGAATCTTCCTTTTCCGTATTAAACCCGATGCCATTATCTTCCACGATTGTTACAATCTGATTTTTTGTTTTATAAATTTGCACCCCCACTTCTGTCGCCTCTGCATGCTTGAGAATATTGCTCAATAATTCTTGCACAACTCGATACATTTGGATCTCTATATTTTCTGGAAAACGTTCTTTGATGCCATGGTGATCGAATTCACATTGGATATCTTTTCCAGGAAAGGATTTCTCGACCAGGTCTTCCAGAGCGGCTAGTAGCCCCAGCTCTTGTAAAGCACGGGGCATCATCTGATGAGAGATGGAACGGACTTCCGCGGTGGTTTCTTCTAAGATCGTTTTGAGTTGATTGACTTCTTGGGTCGCTTCCGGAATTTTGGATTGAACGCCAGTAAAAAAATTCTGCCAGGCCATTTTCAAACCGATGAGTTGTTGGCCAATTCCATCGTGTAAATCTTTGGCAATTCGCTTTTGTTCCTGCTCTTGAACTTCCAAAGTGTTTTGCAATAATTCTTGCTGAAAAGCCATTTCCTTTTCTTGTAAAAAAGAAGTCTGTCTTTGTCGGTATAGAAAAAATCCGAGCAAGCCAGCGAAAAGTAAAGCCAGAGAAATGCCTCCCAGAGAAAACATTTGGATGCGAAATTTTTCTGCCTGATTATTTAATTCCAATTCCTGTAAAAGAATCTTTTGTTCTTTTTTTTCCGTCTCGTATTTCGTTTCCATTTCTGCCAAATCCGCAATCCGTTTGCTGGAAATTAAGCTGTCTTTTAGTTCATAACTTCGACCTAGAAAATCGAGTGCCTTTTGAGTTTGCCCCAGCTCCGCATAACACTTAGAAACATAGCGATGGTTCCAAGCTAGTAAATCAACATATTCCGTAGACCTTGTACTTTCCTCAAAATAGGGAATGGCCTTTCGGTATTTTTTTTGTTTAAAAAAAAGTTCTCCGGTATTCGTCGTATTGATAGCAACGCCAAAAAGATCGTTGCTCAATCGTTTGTACTCCGTGGATAGTTCGAGTAATTGAATGGCCTTTGCATATTCCTTGCCTTGAGAGGCAATTTCCGCCAGACTGGCATAAGCATAGCCCAATCCCAAGGTATCCCCTAGCTGCTGACAAGCATCGCGAGCTTTGAGGTAACTCTTTTCTGCCTCCTTCCAATTTCCCTGGTCCGCATATAAAGCCCCTCTATTGTTGTGATTCGTAGCTACACAAGCAAAATCTTTACTGGCCGTACACAGATCAAAAGCCAGATCGAGGTATTCCTCTGCTTTGGCAAAATCCTTTTGCTTTTTTACAAAAATTGCCAATTCATTATAGGTCCGCCCCATCCCACTTTGGTCATTGATACTTTCTTGTAGCGACAATGCCGACTGGTAATGTTCCAATGCTTTGGGATAATCTCCTAAGAGATACCAATTGATCCCCAAGCGCATATGGAGTGTACCTTCTGCTTTGACCAGTTTCCGATCTTTGGCAATAAAGATTGCTTCGTTGAGAAAGGTCTCTTTCTCAGTATTAGGGATAGTATTGAGATGTTTTGTTAGGAAGGGGATTTTCTCTTCATCTGCGATTGCTTCCCATTGTTCTTGGAATACTTCGAAGGAGAGGTTTTGTCCAAAAAGAGGATTGTTTCCTAAAAAAAGGAAGATAAGTAGGAGAAAGGAAGAAGCGTATGAAGACATTTTGGGGTTGAGAATGTTTAAAGGGTATACGCAAAATTACGTAGAAGTTTTCACTTTACTACGTGCATTCCTCACTTTATGCTTAATCAAAGGTATTTTAATCATTTGAATTTAGTCGTTTTTTCAAGGTTTGCTAAGTGAAAAATACTGGAAATTCTTGCTCCAAATATTATGATTATTGGCAATAGAAGCCTAAATTTGAGCGTTATTTGAATTTAGTCTAAATAATTTATCATGGCAAAACCTTCTTCCAAAGCTATTTTGGGCAATGAATCCTTGGGGCGATTAGCCTTTGCTTTACCTATTATTGAGGGGAAAAAGTTGAAAAAGAAGTGTTGTAAGAAATTTAAGAAAGGGAAACGTTGTAAGAAGTGTCCTTGTTTTGATTTGTAGGAAATCCTTTGATTAGCGTATCCGGTTTGCGGTATTCGAATATTGGATTTGGGATGTTTCGGAAATAAAAAAGGACATATTCAATATTGAGCAAGCAATCAGGAGTGTTCAGGAAAAAAAGGGAAGAGGAAATATTCAATATCGGCTGGAGCAGTCAATGCTATGATTTAGTTTAATCCCTTCTTCGATCTCCCTATAAAATCGCGATTTTTCGTCAAAAAAATCATTATTCAAAATTTAAAATTCCTTATTCAATATTCCTATCCAGAATTAAACCTCCCCTTTTTATTTTTCTAAACAGCCTTCCCACCATAAATCACCTTCCTTTTTCCCTTCTATTTCGCCTCCGCCAGCATCGTTTTAACTCCTGCCACAATCATTTCACTATTCGTATAGCCATTGGCAATCAAAAAATACTCTCCACCTTGTTTTACCACTAAAGATGGAAAGCCCCGGACCCCTAGTGCGCCAGATAATTTGAAATCATCTCTTGTTTTTTCCTTGTATTCCTCCGAAGCAAAAGCCTTTTTAAAAGCTTCTTGGTCGATGCCATATTGGTCGCAAAGCGGCAGATAGGTCGCGACATCATGGGTATTTTTATTCTGCGCATAAAAAGCTTTTTGCACTTCTTTAAAAAAGGCAAACTCCGATTCTGGTTGAAGGTCTCGAACGACCACGACCGCTCGGGAAGCAGGTTCTGTATCATAAACGAAAGAGTGATCTTTCAGAATTTCATATTTAAAGACCTGCCCGCTCCGCTTCGCCACATCTTCCCAGTGATGGAGTAGAAAATCTTCCAAATCTGCCATGGTTTCCGTATTATAAGGCCGCAATCCACCCATAAGCAATTGGAAGTCAATACTTTCCCCAAGTTCCCCTAAGGCTTTCGAAATTTCAGGAGCAAATCCATAGCACCAGGAGCACATGGGATCACCGACATAAATAAGGGTAGCTTTTTCTTGAGCCATGATAGAAAGGTTTAGGAAACAAAAAATAGAGAGTAAAAGGCTTAATTTTTTCATTAGGGTAAAAGTTATTCCGTATAATGTTATTTAAGTAAGAGAGCAAATTAAACTAAGCTTTTTGAGGGACTATCTCGACAAGCTCGGCACAAGCCTTTTTTGCTGACTCTTCGTTGCAAAATCAGTCGATATACCCGGCATAACTCCTGATTTTACGCCTCGATTCAGTAA
>CALLVY010000295.1 GCA_938015925.1 uncultured Saprospiraceae bacterium | reverse complement strand
GATGATAATAACATCATCCTCGGCATCCCTCCTGGGAATAGCCAAAACTTCGAAGGTGCTGGAACGGGCTCTTGTCGCGTTTGGGGATTTTCTTACACCGGTGATATTTTGGCGACTCCCGGCGAGTCTGTCTTTTCAACTTTTTTCTCTAACGGATGCTGGGCGATTTCTAAAGACTTCTTAACGGTTGTCCGAAGTAACCCGGATGGTGGTACCGTTTCTATGCCTGGTGGCGCTACCGAAAGAACGGTTTGTGCTTCTGATGGCTACGATGATAAAGTCGTATTTACCCATCAAAATGCTTCTAATTCTGCTTACCAATATGTGATCACCGATGATCAAAATAATATCCTTGGTCTTCCTGGCAACAGTCTCAACTTCGAAGGCGTACCTCCTGGCGTTTGTCGCGTATGGGGATTGGCTTATACGGGAACCATCATTGCTGGAATGGGCGACAATGCTGCAACGGCAACACTCACTGATGGTTGCTGGGACTTATCTGACAATTTTATTACCATTACTCGTATTGATGTAGTTGGTGGAACTGTAGCGGATGGCAATGGAGTAAGTGTGCTTTTTACTTGTCCAGGTGATGGCGTAGATGACGTCATTTCTTTTACGCATCAAACTTCTTCTAGTGCCAATTATGCTTATTTTATTACGGATGAAGACAATTATGTATTAGGTGTTCCTCCAGGGAATAGCCAAAATTTTGAAGGAGCAGGAACAGGTGTTTGCCGCGTATGGGGAATCTCTTACACTGGAACTCTAAATATCTATCCTGGTGATTTGGCAACAGACAAATCTTTAAGCTCTGGCTGTTTTGACCTTTCTGATAATTTTATTGAAGTGAACAGAACCGGACAAGATGCTGGAATGGTCATGATGCCTTCTGGTGCAACCACTCGCTACACTTGCCCGGGTGATGGCGTAGATGATATCGTTATGTTTGAATCTACCAGTACTGCAACGAATTACCAATATGTAGTGACCGATGATCAAAATAATATCCTTGGATTACCTCCGGGGAACACCCAAAACTTTGAAGGTGCACCAGCAGGAACTTGCCGCGTATGGGGCTTGGCTTACTCTGGAATGCTAACGGCTCAAGTAGGAGACAATGCAGCGACTACTTCTTTGGCGGACGGTTGCTTTAGTTTGTCTTCCAATTTCATTAGCATCGTACGATCAGTACCTGAAGGTGGCGAAGTAAGTTTTGAGGATGGAACGACTGCTAAAAGTGTTTGTACTTCTGATGGACAAAGTGATTTGTTGACCTTTGCTCATGTTACTAGCTCTCTAGCGGCTTACCGTTATGTGATCACCGATGATCAAAATAATATTTTAGGATTGCCTCCAGGGAATAGTGTGGATTTTGAAGGAGTTCCTGCTGGTACTTGTCGCGTATGGGGATTGTCTTATACCGGAATGATTAGCGCACAAGCTGGAGACAATGCAGCAATGGTTGATCTTTCTACCGATTGTTTTGAATTGTCTGCGAACTTCCTGGAAGTTACCCGAACGGATGGAGTAGATGGTGGTAGTGTAGAAGATTCAAATGGAAATACCGTATTGAATACTTGTCCAGGAGATGGAATGGATGATATCATCAACTTTGCCCACACCACTACTTCTGCGGCAAATTATGCTTACGTAATTACTGATGATCAAAATAATATCCTGGGAATACCTCCAGGGAATAGCCAAAACTTCGAAGGTGCTGGAACGGGTGTTTGCCGAGTATGGGGATTGTCTTATACTGGAACTATTACAGCAGGAGCTGGAGATAATGCAACAGCAGTTGCTTTGACCGATGGATGTTTTGAATTGTCTTCCAACTTTATCGAAGTCAACAGAACCGGACAAGATGGCGGAATGGTGATGATGCCTTCTGGTGCAACGACTACTTACACTTGCCCAGGTGATGGAATCGACGATATCGTTATGTTTGAATCTACCAGTACTGCAACGAACTACCAATATGTAGTAACCGATGACCAAAACAATATCCTTGGATTGCCTCCTGGAAACACTCAAAACTTTGAAGGCGCTCCAGCAGGAACTTGCCGCGTATGGGGATTGGCTTATTCTGGAATGCTAACCGCTCAAGTAGGGGATAATGCCGCGACGACTGCTTTGGCAGATGGTTGTTTTGCTTTGTCTTCCAACTACATCACCATCGTAAGAGATACTCCTGATGGCGGAGCAGTAGAAACAGTAGATGGAGAAACAATGGTTTACACCTGCCCAGGTGATGGCCGTGCGGATGTTATCGAATTTGCACACAATACCAGTTCTAATTCTAAGTACGGATATGTAGTAACAGATGATCAAAACAATATCTTAGGGATACCTCCAGGGAATAGCCAAATCTTTGAAGGTGCGCCAGCAGGAACCTGCCGCGTATGGGGATTGTCTTACACCGGAAACATAACTGCTCAAGCAGGAGACAATGCTGCTATGGTTGCTTTGACCGATGGATGTTTTGAATTGTCTTCCAACTTTATCACCGTCATACGAGATACGCCAGTAGGTGGAACGGTAAGTACCGACGGTGGAGCAAGCATGGAATACATCTGTAGCCAAGATGGAGAACCAGACATCATCAACTTTGCACATGCTGGCGCTTCTAATTCCAACTACCAATATGTAATCACCGATGATCAAAATAACATCTTAGCATTACCTGGAAATTTTGCAGACTTTGATGCTGCACCGATTGGTAACTGTAGAGTATGGGGATTTGCCTACACGGGAGACTTAACGGCTCAGGCGGGAGACTTGGTTTTCAATACGCAGTTTTCAACAGACTGTTGGGCGATCTCTTCTAACTACATCACTGTATTCAGAGACGTTCCTAATGGTGGAACCGTGACGACTTCGGGAGGTCAAACCGAAGTGAGTGTAACGGTAGGAGATGGTATTGACGATGTGATTTCTTTTGCACATACTGGAAATTCTAATTCTCGTTTCACTTACGTGGTAACCGATGATCAAAACAATATCTTGGGTATCCCTCCTGGGAATAGCCAGAATTTTGAAGGAGCACCAGCAGGGGTTTGCCGCGTATGGGGCTTGGCTTATACTGGAACTATTGTGGCGCAAGCTGGAGACAATGCAGCTACTGTTGCCTTGACCGATGATTGCTATAGCCTTTCTTCTAATTTCGTTACCATCAATAGAACCAATACGATTGCCAATCCTTTGGTCAATAATATTGTAGCGAATGATAAATTGGGGAATGCAGTGACTGGTTTGTCGCTTTATCCAAATCCTGCTACAGATGTTTTGACTGCTCGTTTTGAATTGACGAAAGCAGTGGAAGAGAGAGCAAACATCAGCATTTACAATCTAGCCGGACAGGAAGTACATGTACAAGCTTATGATTTGCACGAAGGAACTCATACCGTAGAATTGCCCGTTAATGATTTAAAAGAAGGCGTTTACTTTATGATGCTTCGCAGTTCGACGATCAACTTACAAGAACGATTTATGAAAGTTAGTAGTTTTTAGAAATAGGACTTTATCATTAATTTTAATATTCTGTAAATTGGAGCCCAGTATCTTTGGATACTGGGCTTCGTTTTTTTTGGGTTTGGGCCTCCAAGTATAAATCCTAAGCCTTTTGATCGAATAAATAGGCCTTTGTATCGCGAATTATGCAGATTAGCTTAGATTTTATAGCAGAGGAGAAAAGTATTACCTTCGCGAAACGTATTTGAAACCTGCTAAGCTTCAGATAGCCTATTCCATTATTTAATAGCTCTTTTTTTTAAACCTAATACCTTATTCATGAAAAACAAATTGCTGCTTTTTTTTGCTGCCTTTAAATTGTTAACCATTGGTCTATTTGTACTCAGTTCTTGTTCCCGTGGAGTGACTCCAGGTGATCGAGCGGAGAAATTCTTAACAGCGATGTCGACTGGAGATATGGAAACCGCCAAATTGATGGTCGATGAAGAAAGCGAAAGCGTAATCATTTCTGTAGACAAAGCAGGCGTGAAAGTCAATGGAAAAAAAGCGAATATTATCATCGTTGATGAAACGACGAAAGGCAAGCAATCGATCGTGAAATTTAAATATGGAGAAGATGGAAAAGTGAATACCCTTCGCTTGAGTGGAGGAGAAGAAGATTGGGAAATAAAGATCGATGGAGACAACGGAGATATCGTAGTTGGAGAAGAATCCATAAAAGAAATATTGGCCGATGTAGACCTCACCGTAGCGGAAGCATTGTCCTTGTCTTCTGATGCCGTAAAAGCCGGACTCAATGTAGCCGGAAAAGCTTTAGAAGGACTCGGCAAATTATTGCAAGGCGCCTCCGAAGACCTCAACTTGAAAGATCTTGATCTGGATAATCTCAACCTGGAAGACCTCAACCTCCAAGACTTAGAAGCCAATCTGGAAAAACTAGGAGAGGACTTGGAAGATCTAGATATTAATTTTGAAGGAAGCGAAGAGGATATCGCCAAAGCAAAAAAAGAATTGACTAAAGCCCTGAAGAAATTAGAAGAGGCTTTTGAAGATAGAAAATAAAATTTTTAGCGTGTTTTAATGTCTGCATCTCCTTCCTTGAGTTGCTGTTAATTGTGCCCGATGATTAGCAGCGTTCTAGGAAGGAGGTGCTTTTTTGTTTTCGTGTTATTCCAGCCAGCAGTTCTCCACAAAATCACAAAACCTCCACCAACAACAAATTAGAAACCGCCGAACTCAAAATCACCTCCCTATGCCCACCATAAGAAACCTGAATACTCTTATCAAAAGGCTCAATATGATGAAGAAAAATAGTCGTCCCCAATTGCAATTCTTTAGTATTCAAATACAATAATAGCTCCGTCGAACTATTTCTCAAACCGCGTAAAACCACTTCGGTGTCAATGGGGATTTGAGACAACAATTGATAATCTGGTTTAATAAAATTCCCTTCCTTATCCGGGATAGGAGAGCCATGTGGATCAATCGTCGGAAAGCCCAATAACTCATCCATTCTATCAAAAAGCTTATCCGAATTGATATGTTCCAACTCTTCCGCAATATCATGAACTTCCTCCCAGCCAAAGGCCATAATGTTGCAAAGAAACATCTCTGACAAACGGTGCTTCCGCACCACCAGAGCCGCTGCTATTCTTCCGGATTCCGTAAGCTGAAGCGGCTTGTATTTTTCATAAATAAGCCAACCTTTAGCCTGTAGTTTTTTTACCATATTATTCACCGTGGGCTTACTGACACCCATGACATTACCTAACTCCGTTAAGGAAATCACCGAGCTTTTCTGGCTTAAAAAATACAAGGCTTTTAAGTAATTCTCTTTGACAACAGTGGCCATAAACGTTTTTTGTTTCAAATATAAAACTTTAAGGGAATAAAATTTGTTAGATTAGTCTAACTTTTTATTTTTGCAGTACTAAATAGCAACCATGATTAAACAAGTTTTTACCCTTTTCTTCCTATTTTTTGCTTTAATTGGACATACACAGAGCGGTTCTGTAAGTGGTCTGGTCAAGATTGACGGTAAGTTTGCTGGCTTTGCCCAGGTATTTATTGCAGAAACAACTTACGGTACCACTACCGATGAAGATGGTCAATATAATATTAAAGATCTGCCTTTTGGTACCTATTCAGTAGCTGCTTCCTATGTGGGATATAAACAGATCTCCAAGCAGATTACGATTGATGAAGAGCATCCTAAAGTCGAATTGGCTTTTGAATTGGATGAATCCATCATTTTGAGTGAGATTGTGGTCACAGGGACAAAGACTTTTAAGCGGCAAATCAATTCGCCCGTTATTGTCAATGTGATGACTAGCGAAGCTTTGGATAATGTGCAAGCTTGCAATTTATCAGAAGGACTGAAATTCCAACCCGGACTTCGAGTAGAAACGGATTGCCAAACCTGTAATTATACCCAACTTCGGATGAATGGTTTAGCAGGGGGTTATTCTCAAATTCTCATCAATGGCCGTCCAATATTTAGTCCCTTGACGGGTCTTTATGGATTAGAACAATTGCCGGTGAATATGATTGATCGAATAGAAGTGGTCAGAGGGGGAGGAGCTTCTCTTTATGGTTCGAGTGCAATTGGTGGGACGGTGAATGTCATTACTAAAATTCCTAAAGAGAACAGTTACGAACTTCACTATAATTATCAAAACATCAATGGTCAAACTTCCGATCATCAGGTGATGGGAAATGCGACTGTTTTGTCCAAGACAAAAAACTCGGGACTTTCTTTTTTCCTCAACAGAAGAGATCGAGGATTGTATGATCACAACGAGGATAACTTTTCAGAAATCCCACTCATTGAAAATACTTCTTTAGGTGCCAATGCTTTTTTTATACCTAGTGAAAATCAAAAAATAGAATTTAGCCTCAGCAACCTCAACGAATTTCGCTATGGCGGAGAGATGGTGGATAAACCAGCTTATTTGACCCAACAATCAGAAGAGCGAACGCATAATGTCTGGATGGCTAGTGCCGATTATCAAATCAATTTTAATGAAGATCATAGTTCCTTAATCACTTATGCGGCTTGGCAGAATACCGCCCGAAAGCACTATACGGGGATACTTCCTGATGATGGAGAAGCATTGCAAAAGCATTTGGAAAATCCTCCTTACGGTATTTCTGATGTGAGTACTTACAATGTAGGCATCCAACTCAATCACCGCATCAGTCAATTTTTAAAAGGACAGAATGTATTGACTTTTGGAACCGAATATGTGTTTGATGAGGTCTATGATGAAATTCCAGCCTACCGTTATTTGATTGATCAAACGACGAAAGATTTAGGCGTATTCGTTCAAAGTGATTGGGAAATATTACCAGCACTTACTTTGCTTTCAGGAGTTAGAATGGATAATCATAATTTGATTGATCAGCCCCTTTTTAGTCCTCGGTTTTCTTTACTTTATAAACATCAAGCCTTTACCCAATTTCGATTAAATTATGG
>CALLVY010000294.1 GCA_938015925.1 uncultured Saprospiraceae bacterium | reverse complement strand
ATCCTGTGCTCCAGCGGAAGCTGAAGTTAATACCACTACGCAAATAATTAGTAAGTTCCTAAGAATTTTCATGGATGAACGGTTTAGAAAATCTGTTAATTTGATTACTTCCTGAATTGGACACGGAATAAAACTCTCCTTTAGACATTAGACGCCTAAGACGATAAAGATAAGAAAAAGAGAATAGAATTGAAATACTCCTTCTCATTTTTTCTTCATTTTAGAGTACTTTAACGCTTTTGAGGGAGAATAAAGCCCGTTTTAAACGTCAAAAAGAGAACAGATATTTTAGTTCTTTATATAGAAGTTCATGAATTTCTTGCCCTTAGCAAGTTTGGAGGGAGAAAGAAGCACCAAATTCAATTAATCTGCTTTATTTATCCATTTGGCGCCAAACTTTTCTACTAAAATATTATCGTGATAATCTGCTTTTTCAAATAAGTGCCGAAAAAGCTTAGATCCGGTGTCCATATTAAAATAGCGATCATAGATCAATAAAGACAAAACGACGGCGCCTTCGCGAATACTAAAAGTCAATCCTTCGACTTCGTGATTTTGCTGGAGGAGATATTCCAAGAGTGGTTTTTCGTTCTGCGGAGGGAGGTCACACAAGAAGGCATCGCCAATAATTAATCCATTCTTTTCGTAATAACTAATTTTCACACTCGCACTCCCCTCTTCGATCTCCCAGCTATTGGGCCCTCTTCTAGTCAATGCGACCTGATGACCTTCTGCACTAAGCAGTTCTTCTATCGTCCGGCAAATACCATTGGGTTCATAGAGCGGTAATTCTTGAGGTAAAACGATCTTTTTTTTGCAGGCATTGCATTGCTTCGCTTTACTGAGTGGCGCAAACACTAGTGCTTCGCAATGCTCACAGCGCACGCCCTGCGTTCCACCAGAAGATTCGAAGGCATTGATCAATTCAAGCAACTGTGCAACAGGTAAAGCAAAATCTATCTGATCTTCTTTTCTTACCAAAAAAGTATTGACTCCTACTACTTCTCCTTTTTGATTGACCACGGGGCCACCTACATTTCCGGGTTTGAGATGAGCATCGATTTCTATAAAGCTTTGCTCCTCATAAATATAATTGACATTTTTCACTTCGCCTTCCTCTGCAAAAAAAGGATGACCCAAAGGATGGCCTACCGCCAACACCCAATCTCCTTTCTGCAAACTATCCTCCGCCAAAATAATTTCTTCTCCCCCTATGGCTTCTTTTGGCCGCAGAAAAGCCAAATCATTTTGCGCATCAAAAAACACCACAGGCACCATCTGACTTTTAAAACCGACTCCTTCTACCATCACTTCGCGATTGTCGCGAACCACATACTCGCTTGTAACAATCAGGTTGTATTGATGCAAGTAAAATCCCGTTCCGGTAGAATAAGGGGTAGCGATACGCACCACTACATTTTGGTAACGTTCCTTAATCGCCTCGATAGCTTGCGCGGTATTCATTAGTTGCTTTTCAAAAAAGTGATTAGAGTCAATATTGGTCAAATAGGATCGATAAAGGGTTTAAACAAAAACCTTCGTCATATCTAATGCTCGAACCATCATCAAATAAGACTTGACAAAATGACTCATAGAATCAAAATTCAAGTTATTGATCTGAGGTTTGAAGTTTGGATAATTTTTTTCATTGGCTTCCGACAATTCTTTAAGCCTTGCTTTAATCGCTTTTTTATCAAATTGTCCATCTTTATAATAGATGGGAGAAAAACCCAATTGTTCAAAATAGGCCGCTTCCGTAATTTCATAATACAAATGAAAGATATCGCGATCTGGCTTGGGCAATGCATAATTAAAGAGGCAATAGCCGACAATATAGCCGGGTACAGATTGGGCAATGGTTTGATGTCCATTTTGATAAAACCAATCCATATTGCCCAATTCTCCATCAATAAAACTATTCACCCGATCATGATTGACGGGAGTAGTGATACCAAAAGTAGAAATACCGTGGTACATTTCTTTATAGAAATCTTCCTTTGGCCTGGCAATCAAAGCCTCTAATTCTTCTAGCAATGCTTGGTTTTTTTGCTCCGTAGTTACCTTATTTTCTATGGAAAAATATTTTCTATTTACCCGTTCCAATGTTTCCATCATAAATCCTTCGGGCTTAATCAGGTAATCCAATTTGTAGCAAAGGTTCAATAGAAGATACGCCATTCCTCCTCCATATTGGGTCGCATCTAAGGTTCCATTTTTATAATGATCTATAACCGATAAAATTTCCTGATGAAGATAATCGTACTTGACGATTTTCAATTCTGGAGTAAGTTCTTGGAGGTGATTGATATCAACGGGTTCTAGTCCTGCAAACTCATCGAGCAAGAGGTCGTCTTGCTTATCGGCTTGAGTTGCCAATTCTTTTAGGGCATAATATAATTTGTACGGAGACCCATCTAGCGTATAGGTATCGAAACGAATGGTCAGATAATTATCTGGATCAAGGGCAAATTGGGAATATTGAAGATCGTAATTCTTTTCTAGGAGACGGCGCATAAATCCCTCTTCGAGGTCATTGGCTTTGGCGATACGCGCTTCGGCATAGACTTTTCGGAGATCAGCATAACCCATTATTTTTTTGGAACCTTGTAGCAACTCAAATCTAATTCCCTCTTCATTTTTCCACCATTTCACATTAGCGGCATCCTCATCTCGCAGGTATTGGAGTAATTTGTGGTAAGCCTCCAGGAAATCTTGTTTGTCAAAGAGTGCCATCGCCTGATCCCAGGCATCGTATTTCGCTTCTGGTTTATAAGAATCACTATATCTACCAAA
>CALLVY010000293.1 GCA_938015925.1 uncultured Saprospiraceae bacterium | reverse complement strand
GATTGTGGCAATTGTGATGTTTGTAAAAACCCACCCAAATCTTTTGATGGTACCACCATCGCTCAAAAAGCACTTTCGGCCGTAGCTCGGATGAAAGAACGCGTCGGACTCAGTATGCTCATTGATGTATTGAGAGGTTCGCGGAGAAGGGAAATTCTTCATTTTGGATATGACAAAATAAAGACCTATGGAATGGGGGCGGATATCAGTGCTTACGATTGGATGGATTTGCTCCGCCAAATGATCCACCTGGGACTTATAGAAATCGCCTACGATCAAAACAATACCTTGAAACTGACCGCAGCCAGTCGCGAAGTTTTATTTGAGCAGCGCAAGGTACAATTGGTAAGAATGCAAGAGGTCAAAGAAAAACGGGCAGCTCGAAAAACAAAAACCAAAGCCAAAGCACCTACGCAACGACAGCGAGTGCGCGATGAATTATTTGAGGTCTTGCGTCAGCTTCGTCGGGAAGTTGCCGTAAAACAAGGGGTACCGCCCTATATCGTTTTTACCGATGCGAGCTTAGAGGAGATGGCTGCTGAACGACCTTCCAATGAAATAGAGCTGAGAAATATCTCTGGTGTTGGAGAACAAAAATTAGCAAAATATGGAAAAGCTTTTCTCGAAGCTATCCGCGATTTCATTTCCGAAAAGACACAAGAAGGCGTGCAAATAAATGGCGGTACTCAATTGCTTACCCTGCAAATGCACAAACGTGGATTAAGTCCCGACCAAATTGCATTAGAGCGAGACCTTACGACTGTTACCATTTATTCTCACTTGGCAGAATTGTATCAAAATGGAGAAGAGGTGCGTTTGAATTCTTTTGTTAAAAAAGAAGAAATTCGGCATATCCTGGAAGCCGTTGGGAGCTTACCGGAACCCGTCGTATTGAAATCTGTTTTTGAAAAATTGGAAGAGGCTTATCCTTATTATAAAATAAAATTTGCTTTGGCTTTTCAGGAACGCAATGCTTAGGTGGTTTTGCGGTGTACCCCCATTCTATTCACAACCTAAATCTGCTTTGGAGACTTCATCATTATTGGGAAAACAATTTCCAGAAAGAACCGATTCCGGAACGTAGCGATTCATCTGATCATCGTAAAGTGCATTCTCAAGAAAAACTACTAAGTCCTCCATTTCTTGTTCACTCAAATCTAAAGGAGCCATCAGTGGTGAAATTTGTGCTGCCGGAACTCTAGGATTTTCAGGAATCCCTTGATTGAAATATTCTACCACTTCTCGGATAGATCTTTTGCTACTTCCGTGAAAGAAGAATGAAGCATCTTTAAGATTGTATAGCTGCGGTATTTTAAATTTGTAATCATCTTCCGCCAATCCTGTAAAAGCACCACGTCCAAAATTTTTCTTGTCATTTTCATCGGTATGGAAAGCTCCTACATCGGATAGGTCATTGACTCCCATGGCATAGAATTGGACAGCACCCAGATTCGGTTCGCTGTGGCAGCGATAGCATCCGGCTTTTCCAAAAAATAAAAGGGCGCCTTCTTTTTCCTGTTCGTTTAGGGCTGTTCGGTCTCCGCGCAGGTATTCTTGCAGCGGAGCACGATTGGCCAGTACAGAACGAAGGTAAGCCGACAGGGCAAAACTTGCCGTTTGGGTATTGTAACGTCCACCAATCGGATAATCTGGAAAAGCCAAATCAAACATTTCTGCATAGCCATTTCGCGTCACCTCTTCTTCATTAAAAACCATTCGATGCAAAATAATCCCTGCGATGTTCTGACTTTCCAAACCTTCAAAACCTAAATTATTAAACTGCGTCCCCGGATCATCCACTCCCCAGCGATCTTCTGTTCCTGTATTGATCAAACCTGCACCAAACTGGCCATTCCAACTCGTATTCCTCACATAAGCAACATTGATCAAACTCAATGGCCGAATCCCTTGTACATCCAATTCTGATGGATCATAAATGTCTAGCTTGCCCCTAGCTTCTCCATTTTCTCCAAATCCTACTCCCCCATCGGCAATCCCCTGAATCCGACCAGGCATAAATCCAGCCTCCGGGATATGACAGGAAGCACAGGAATAAGTTTGCCTACTAATGTCGTGCATCGGAGCAATCGAAAAAGCCGTTTCGAAGAAAAGTTGCTTACCTAGTTCAATTTTAGGAGTGGTCAGCGGGTTATAGGCTGGAGAAGGGATGCTTGCCAAATCTGAGCTTTCCGGCAATAAATAATGCATATGGTTTCCATTACTGGCAGCATTATCCATGGCACCAAGCAGCATTTGGTCTACTGAGGTTTCCAATTTATCGGTATTACACCCAATAAAGCAAAATGCCAATACTGTTAAAAGTAAGGCTTTTTTCATGAGACTCGTCACTTCAGATATCAATTTCAATAAGAATTAAGTAGTGGTTTGGAGTGATTTAAGGCTGATTAAACCGTCCGATGGAAAATTAAGTGATTTCTTGAGAAATTTCAATACTCTTAATCCGGTAATTTCCATAGGGTAGAAAATGCTAATAGATGACGTTTTCAAGGTGTTTTCTTGAATTGGGAGGTACAAATCGCTTATTTAGGCTATACCAATAGATTATTGTAGATAATAAAGGGGGATAAACTCGTTTTGACTTATATTTGAGGTTTAAGTAGTTCCCGAAATTAAATATTACACAATTTTGATTACCTGCTTAATAGTGATACCGTTAATTAAAATTCTTCTTTGATTGTCCGGCACCGGAAAACGATAGGGAAAGAACGAAAATCCCTGGTCAGACAAAAATCAAAGAGCCATTAAAACAATAAGTATGAAAAAGACTAGTCTATTAGTTCTAATTTTTTCTTTTGCCCAATTTTCCTTTGCAGGAGAAGGCATGTGGTTGCCTCAATTGCTCAAATCGCTCAATGAAGCAGAGATGCAAGGAATGGGTATGAAGATGACTGCAGAAGATATTTATAGTGTTAATAAGGGTAGCCTTAAAGATGCCATCGTGCATTTTGGAGGATTTTGTACTTCGGAATTGATTTCTGGAGAAGGACTTTTATTGACCAACCACCATTGTGGTTATGGACAGATTCAGAGTCACTCTTCGATTGCTAATAACTATTTAAAAGATGGTTTTTGGGCGCCGAGCAAAAAAGAAGAATTGCCCAATACCGGTTTAACCGCCACTTTTATTGTAAGAATAGAAGATGTTAGTGAAACCATCTTAGCAGGTGTTGGTGATCACATGGACGAGAAAGAAAGCCAATCGATTGTCGATAAGAATATTGCGGCTTTGCAAAAATCTTATGTCGTTCCAACTCATCAGGAAATAAAAATCAAACCATTTTTTAATGGCAACCAGTATTTTTTATTTGTAACGACTACTTACCGGGATGTACGTTTGGTAGGAGCACCACCTGAGTCTATTGGTAAATTTGGATCGGATACCGACAACTGGATTTGGCCAAGACATACTGGAGATTTTTCTCTATTCCGTATTTATGCCGGTACAGACAATCTTCCTGCGGATTACTCTGCACAAAATGTTCCATTCAAACCTAAGCATTTCTTACCGATCTCTATCGACGGTGTAGAAGAAGATGATTTTACTTTGGTCTTTGGATTTCCAGGACGTACCAATGAGTATCTTTCTTCTTATGCAGTAAGCCAAATCGTAGATGTTTTGGATCCTGCTAAAATCGATATTCGAGATAAAGCATTGAAAATTGTAGATGCTGAAATGCGCGCCAACGAAGGAGTAAAAATCCAATACGCTTCCAAATTTGCTCGTATTGCCAATTATTGGAAAAAATGGATTGGAGAAGTTCAGGGTTTAAAAAGTAGCGGTGCTGTCGCCAAAAAACAAAGCTTTGAAAAAGAGTTTTTCATAAAGACAAAAACAAATCCAGAGTGGAATACAAAATACAGCACTTTACTTCCACAAATGAAAAAACTCTATACCGACATCGAACCTTATGCTTTTACCAGAGATTATTACAATGAAATTTTTGGTAGAAACATAGAAATCCTACGGGTCATGGGAGTCGTCAAAAAATTAGCGAGCTATCAAGAAAAAGACGACATTGAAGGCTATAATAATTATAAGAAAAGAGTGGATGGATTTTTAGCCGACTTTTATAAAAATTATTCTCCTGCTATTGACCAAAAAGTTTTTGCTTCCTTGATGGAATTGTATTTTACAAAAGTAGACAAACAGTACATCAGCGAAATAGCTCAAAAAGAACTAGACAAATCCAATGGCGATTTCGACTTATTAGCAACTCGCTTTTTTGCAGGTTCTGATGTCATCAGTGAAGATCGAATGACTGCCCTTTTATCTGCTAGCCCCAAAAAGATGCTGGCTCAATTGAAAGCAGATCCAATCTATCGCTTCCACAGCAGTATGGCCGATTTGTATCAGGAAAAAGTCAATACTCCTTACCAGGAATTGAATGATCAAATCCAGAAATTGCAACGCAAATACATGAAAGCCTTGATGGAAGTTTTTCCAAACAAACGCTTTTATCCAGCGGCGTGCTTGAGCAAATCTCAAGCCGTAAAGTTCAGCGTGCTTGGGTCGTGTTCTCAGGTCAGGCAGATTTGCAATGGCTGCGAATTTTAAAGCCCGGCTTTCGGCATTGTTATGTGCTGATCAATGATGGAGATCACTGGATTTCGATCGATCCACTGTCGGGCCATACCGAAATTATGGTTCACCATATCGCGCCTGAATTTGATTTGCCCGGGGTACAGGATAAATGCCTCGCGGAGATGGCCGATGTGTACCCAGGCCATATCGTGTGGGGCGAGGACCTGATGACACTCGAGCTACAGCACGCGAAAACTACGATATATTGAGAGCGACTATGACCCGACCGAATATCCTGCTGATCTATGCCGACCAGATGCGTTATGACTGCATGACACCTGCAGGTAATCGCACAGTCAAGACACCGCACCTTCAACGCCTGGCCAACGAGGGACTGACATTCGACA
>CALLVY010000292.1 GCA_938015925.1 uncultured Saprospiraceae bacterium | reverse complement strand
GTTCTCTTTTTTCTGCTTTTTCTCTCTTTCTCTTTTGGCGTTTCTTTTCTCTTTCTTTTTTACTATAAGTTTCTTGCGACTTCGACATATTTTGATTTTAATTAATGAAATAAGACCCAATAGGATCAGAATTAAAGCAGTAATACAAACAATTTAACGCTGAAATATTAGAATTGGTAATAAAGATACATAAATATAAGTAAAAGAGTTCCCTAAACGGGGCTTCTTTGGCTTAAAGTATTCTTAAACCCTTGGAAAAGGATTATTTTCAAAGTAAAAAGCATATGAAGTGATAGATTGGAGTTTGGAAGCTCCTACTATTCTTCCTCGCTCTCAAAAAAAGTCTAAAGCCAATATCCAATAATCTGGAGAACTATGAAGGACGAACTAGATGACCATTGATCGTAAAAAATCTAAGACATTTGTGCTAGCGCTAAAGAACTAAATCTTCGGGGCAAAAAACGCTAAAAAACCCAAAACCTTAGCCCCAATATACTATCCAAACTAATTCCTTTTTATTAGTTTTGCAGCTCAAATAAAAAATAGATGATTTCAGTTGATGGTATAGCCGTAGAATTTAGTGGACAGACGCTTTTTAAAAACGTTTCTTTCGTCATCAATCCAGAAGACAAGATTGCCTTAATGGGTAAGAATGGCGCGGGAAAATCCACGATGATGAAAATCATTGCGGGAAAGCAAGCCCCCAACAGAGGAAAAGTACAAGCTCCGAAAGAAGCGGTGATCGCTTATTTGCCTCAGCATTTGTTGACCGATGATAATTGTACTGTTTTTGAAGAAACGGCCAAAGCATTTGGGAAGGTATTCGAAATGCGCGATGAGATGGAACGGCTCAATAAGGAATTGGAAACGCGCACGGATTATGAATCAGCGGAGTACATGGAGATCATCGACAAAGTGACCAATTTAGGAGAGGTTTATTATGCCATTGAAGATGTCAATTATGATGCGGAAGTCGAAAAGACACTTCTGGGATTGGGTTTTAAACGTGCAGATTTTCAGCGACCAACTTCGGAATTTAGTGGAGGCTGGCGGATGCGGATTGAATTGGCCAAAATCCTTTTGCAAAAACCAGACTTGATTTTACTCGATGAGCCGACCAATCATATTGATATTGAGTCTGTGATTTGGTTGGAAGATTTTTTGATCA
This sequence comes from uncultured Saprospiraceae bacterium, assembly GCA_938015925.1. GTDB lineage: Bacteria > Bacteroidota > Bacteroidia > Chitinophagales > Saprospiraceae > CALLVY01. The sequence goes on along the minus strand of CALLVY010000292.1, from coordinate 11,390 downwards.
ATAAGGCGAAAGCGGTGCTCGTCATTTCTCACGACAAAGCTTTTATCGACAATATTACCAATCGAACCATTGAAGTCACGATGGGTCGCATTTATGATTACAAAGCCAATTATTCGCATTACCTCCAATTGCGAGAAGAGCGCAGAGCGCACCAAGTCAAAGCTTTTAAAGAGCAACAAAAATTCATTGCCGACAGTGAGCGTTTTATCGAACGATTCAAAGGCACTTATTCCAAAGCAAATCAGGTCAACTCCAGAGAGCGGATGCTCGAAAAACTGGAAATCATTGAAGTAGATGAGATCGATACTTCTTCGTTAAAACTAAAATTCCCGCCCTGCAAACGCTCCGGTGATTATCCCGTCATCGCCAATGACCTGTCCAAGACCTATGGCGACCATACCGTTTTCAATGGCGCGAGTATGACCATCGAACGTGGAGAGAAAGTCTCTTTTGTCGGAAGAAATGGAGAAGGAAAATCGACGATGATCAAAGCGATTATGGGAGAGATTGATTTTGAAGGCGAATGCAAATTGGGCCACAATATTCAAGTTGGCTATTTTGCCCAAAACCAGGCTTCGCTTCTCGATCCGGAGCTTACGGTTTTTCAAACCGTAGATGAAGTCGCTAAAGGAGATATCCGTACCCAACTCAAAAATATATTGGGTTCATTTATGTTTAGTGGAGATGACATTGATAAAAAAGTATCGGTCCTTTCTGGTGGAGAACGGACGCGTTTGGCGATGGTAAAATTACTCTTGGAACCGGTGAACATGTTGATTCTGGATGAGCCGACCAATCACTTGGACATTCGTTCCAAAGATGTTTTAAAGGACGCCTTGTTGGCTTTCGATGGGACGCTGATCTTGGTTTCTCACGATCGGGCTTTCCTGGAAGGCTTGTCTAAGAAAGTTTTTGAATTTAAAGACCAGCGGGTGATTGAGCATTTTGAGACCATTGATGATTTTCTGGCGAGAAATCGGATGGAGAGTTTGGCGGAGATTAATTTGAATAAGTAATTATCTGAAGTACCCCTTCAAGCTGAATGGTACAACTTAAGCGTTTTTTGTTGAAAACCCAGGATGCCGCTCAAAGCAGCTTTCTGGGTCACCTATAACTTATTCCTTCTAAATGAAATTAAAAAAGTAGTGTGCTTCCTAAGTTAAAGACATTCAGCTTGAAGCTGTGCCTCAGGTAAGGACAGGTCAAGAGAAAGAGGCCAAAACAAGCCATGGATTCTTCTTATTCATTCTGGAAAATTAATTAAAAAAAAAGACCAGATGAAATCATCTGGCCTATTGTCAACACTAGTTAGTGCTGTTTAAAAAATAGAGTCCTCTTTTGTGTTTTCCATTAAACTCAAAACCACCTCACTTTCAATCGTTAGGTATTTAAGCCTGCCTTGACAAACTGGAAAGACTAAATGAAAAACGTCGGACTTATTTTTTCAACGTACTAAAGTTGATCGTCTGTTTTGTTTTTTGTTCTGTTGCAACCATTTATTGGACAGTCCGGGTACAGAAGACTCGCAATCAAGTCTGGTGGGTTAGAGACTTTTATAAATTCTAAAAAAAGCTTTGGCTAATTGTAAGATTCGTTTGGGAGATATTTTGTTTTTTGGAGGGGGAGTTTTGGGGGGTAGAGGAGATCAAATCATCTAAAATCAATAATCAAATATCTAAAATCAAATCTAAAAATCAAATCGTTTTTCTTTTACAAATTTAAAGGCAAGTAGGTTCTAAAGCAAGTTGTGACAGCCGATAAAAGTGGAATATTTCTAATTTTAACAAATACAATTTGTCCTCATTTATTGAACATTAACAGGCAAATACTTATACTTTAAAAATAAAAAGCAAGTTTCAAACCATGTCGACCAGCCCCAAATATGTGACATGCTTCCGGAGGAATAAAAATTAGAAAAACTCCTTTTCTAGTGATTTCAATATTTCTAGTCCTCTTTTTTCTGTAAAAACAAGCCCTTTTCTTACAATTCTAGCTTCCCGCATTTTTTTAGGATAAAGTCTTATTTTCGACTTATCTTACTTAATGCTTTGCAAGCCAAAGACTAAAAAACGTGTATAAAAAGCCTATGCTTAATTTCCTTTTATTGATACTTGCGCTATATGCCATCCTCTCGCTGGTGATGTATCAATTCCAACACAAGTTTATCTTCTTTCCCATGCCACTGCCCATGGACTATCCCTTTTCGCAGTTTCGAGATTTTGAAGAAGTTTTCTTAGAAGTCGATTCCAAGATCAAACTACATGCCCTACACTTTAAAGTAGCGGAACCCAAAGGTACCTTTCTATATTTCCATGGCAATACTCGATCACTCAATGACTGGGGTTATGCCGCTCAGGATTTGACGGATTTGGGTTATGATGTTTTGATGCCAGATTATCGAACCTATGGAAAAAGCAGCGGGCCACTTACGGAACAAGGACTATATGAAGATGCACAAAGATGGTATGAGTATTTAAAGAAAGAGATTTCGGAGAAAGACCTACTCCTATACGGTCGTTCTTTGGGCACCGGGATAGCCTCCCATCTAGCCTCAAAAACTCAAGCTAGACAATTGATATTGGAAACGCCTTATACCAGCATGGTAGACATGGCCAAACTCCAAGTTGGTTTTCTGCCCGTCAATCTACTCAGCCGCTTCCGCTTTGAAACAAAAAAACTCCTCCCTCAAATTGATTGCCGCATTGATCTAATCCACGGAACTGCCGACGAGCTGATCCCCTACCAACAAGCTCTCGACCTCAGCAGCGGAAAAGCACAATTGCACACCATCGAAAATGGCGGACACAATACCCTCTCCCAATTTCCAGCCTTCCATCAAATTTTAAAAACCATTCTCCAATGAGTCGATGGCTTAAGTTTTTGATTTTCTTTTTGCTCCTCTGGATCGGATTGGGATTTGTAGGGTCTTGGATTTCTATTCAACCCAGGTTGGTAGACTTGGAGACTGCCGATCATTATTTTGGTTCAGAATATCTTGCAGAGGAAATCACCTTGGAAGCAGCAGATGGTCAAAAGATTGTAACTTGGTTTTTGCCTAATGATACCGCTTCGACGGTCGTTATTTTATTGGCAGGGATTGGGGGCAATCGGGCGGGTATGGTGGATCGGGCAAAGATCTATTTAAGCTTAGGCTATGGGGTATTGATCCCGGATCTTCGGGGTACGGGAGAAAGTAGCGGTGGGAATATTACTTTTGGTTGGGAGGAACGATTGGACCTTTTGGCGGCGGTGGATTTTTTGCAAAAAAAAGGAAGGGAACACATTGCTGTTCATGGCACTTCTCTCGGAGCAGCAACCATTAGTTATACTTTACCAGAGCAGCCGCCTTATGATTTTGTGGTAATGGAATCTCCTTACGATAATATTGTCCAGGCTTTAGAAAATCGAGTGCATCTTTTTAAGCTCCCCCTATTTCTTTTTCGCCCTTTGATCTGGTGGACAGAATGGCGATTGGAGGTCAGTACAGAACAATTGGCTCCAGAAACTTACGTGCATTTATACCAAGGTCCCATTTTTTTAATGGCCGGAGATTCGGAGTTAAAAGTAAAAAAAGCGGAAACGCAAAAGATCTTCCGCAACATGACTTCCGATGATAAACAGTTGTTCTTTTTCCAGGGCGCCAAGCACGTTGATTATTTAAAGTACGATCCAGACACTTATCAATCTGTTTTAAAAAACTGGCTCAACAGGTCAAAAAACCAAACGCCAAGTCCAACTAAGAAAATGGTTTCGCCGGCACAATAGCATCTATCCTAAACAACTTAGTACACACCAAAATGAAATCACCTTACTTCTATTTCTTCTTACTTTTTTGTTTTTCTTGTAGCCAAGCACCACCCCCCTCCTGGACAAACTATCCAGTCGCCAGTAATTTCCAAGAACTGAGCAAATTGCCCAAAAGCATCCATGAATCTTCGGGTTTGGTATATTGGAAAGAAGGACTTTGGACGCTCAATGATAGTGGCAATGCTCCACATTTGTTACAAGTCGGTATTTATAAAAAAGAAAAAAGAAGGGAGCTAAAAGTAAAAGACGTGGCCAATATCGACTGGGAATCGCTTGCACAGGATAGCGCCTATTTTTATATCGGAGATTTTGGAAATAACAAAGGGATTCGTAAAAATTTAGTGATTCATCTCCTTGATAAAAAAACATTACTTGTTCCCAATGGAAAAATACCGATAGCGGGCTCTATTGCTTTTAAATACCAAGATCAGGAGATTCCTGCACTGCCTCAAAGAAATCACAATTTCAATTGTGAAGCCATGATCGTGGGAGCAGATAGTATTTTCTTATTCACCAAGAATCATGCAGATCAGCAGACACAGATTTATCGCTTGCCCAAAACTCCTGGTTCCCACATTGCTATTCCTGGCAAAAAATTTCAAAGCGATGGATTGATCACTGGAGCAGACTGGGATGCAGCGCAAGGCATTTTGGCTTTAGTGGGTTATAATGCGGATAGTCGTGGACACCATCCCTTTGTTTGGTTTTTCTCGGACTATTCGGGAACTGATTTTTTTGGAGGAAAAGCGCAACGTTTAAACTTGCCCGTACATTTACAAGTGGAAGGGATTGCTCATTTTAAGGAGCGTCAATTTTTCTTGACGAATGAAACGGAGGGTGGAAAGAAGGGACGGATCTTTTTGTTGGACCTGCAGAAGGAGTGATTGGTTTTGCATCCAAGTCGCAGATTGGGATTTGCGACTTGGATGCAAGTATTATATATTTTAGTTCTCTGAAAGCTATTTTTACCAACCTTGTTCCATGATAAACGGTACTCTAGCCTGTACCCCTTTCATGTTTTTAATCGCCACCAATTGTTGGTAATAAGGATAAAATTCCCCCAACTGGTTTTGCAAAGCATAGGACGCTGCAGGATTTTTATCTTGATTTAAGAACTTATCCATAAGCTGTTCTACCGGATTTTTGGTTACTGGATATTCTTTGATTTTATAGTGCTCCAAATCCGCTTTAGCGACCGCTGCCGCAATGGCATCATCCAAACCACCATAAGCATCTACCAATCCATTTGCCTTGGCGGCCTCTCCCGTCCAGACGCGACCTTGAGCCACCTTATGTGCTTCTTCAACCGTTATTCCTCTTCCGGCAGCGACTCGCTTAAGGAAGGTATCATAAAAACTATCTACCATGGATTGGATCACCACACTCTCTTTGGGCGAAGCATCAAAGAATGGCGTATAAGCCGTTGCATAATCCCCTGTCTTTACGGTATCAAAAGCAATTCCCACTTTGTCTTTCAACATTTTCTGAACAGAAGGAATCACTCCAAATACACCGATAGATCCAGTGATGGTATTGGTTTCAACAAAAATAGAATCTGCATTACAAGCGATGTAATAACCACCAGAAGCTGCCACATCTCCCATAGAAACCATCACAGGAATTCCTGCTTCTTTGGCCAATTCCAATTCTCGCCAGATCATATCGGAAGCGACTCCACTCCCACCACCAGAGTTGACACGTAGTACAATGCCTTTTACTTTATCGTCTTGTCTGATTTTACGTATAATCCGGGAATACTTTTCTCCACCAATATTACCTGCTTCTCCTTCTCCCATGATGATATCACCTTCCGCATAAACCACAGCGATTCTGTTTTTAGAATTTCCTGGATCTGCTTTGGCCACATGGGCATATTTATTTAGAGAAATACTTTTCAATTTATCCGATTCCTCAAATCCCAACCTATCTCTTAGGTTCGTCAATACTTCATCGTAGTAATAGGTATCGTCTACCAATTTGTGTGTTACGGCATCATCGGCACTTCTGATCAAAAAGTTGTCTGCGATTTTGCGAACATCAGCGCTTTGTAGATTTCGGGAGCTGGCGATGTCTTCGAGGTATTGTTGGTAAAGGCCGCCTAGGTATTCTTTGATCTGCATACGATTGGCATCACTCATTTTATCCAAACGGAAAGGTTCGGTTGCGCTTTTAAACTGGCCCGCATAATATACTTGCATGTTTACTCCTAAGCGATCCAGCATATCTTTCATAAAAGGAATTTGGGTCGCAAAGCCCCGAAAGTCCATTCCTCCTGTAGGTAAGAGGTAGACTTCATCCGATACAGAAGCCAAGTGATAAGTGCTTTGCGAATAAAACTCCGACCAGGAAACTACAAATTTTCCACTCTCTTTAAAATCTAAAAGCGCTCGACGGACTACAGAAGAACCCGCTCGACCTAAATTAACTGCGCTTAGCTTTAGAAATATACCTTTGACATTATCATCCGTTTTGGCATATTCGATGGTACGGACAATATCTTGAAGTCCGAGGACATCTTCCGTTTCTAATTCAAAATTATCTGCGGGTCGGTTATTTGTTTTTTCTGGTATGGGTTTATTCAAGTCGATGGTCAGCAGAGTATTGGGACTGACGCTTGGAGCTGCTCCAGACTCGCTGACCAAACGGCCTGCCACTGCTGCGGTAATAATAAAGAGAACAAACATCGAAAGGAAAACACCAAGACAAGAAGCGAAGGTAAATTTTAAGAAATTGCGCATATAACTTTATTCTTTAGATTTTTAGTGAAGCGATTGCTAGGACAAAAGTAATCGCTACGAAAAAAAGAGCACCTAAAATTAGATGAATTTCGCTTATTAATAGAAGTTTAGCTATAAATAGTAGGAAGGGAGCTTATTTTCGTTGGTTTATTATCTGGTAGGAGCCAGATTTTGCCCTAAAATAAAACTGCCTACCCAAGAAAAATCTTAGATAGACAGTAATCTGCCCGTTCTTAATTAAAGAACCTGAAAAAAAATCCCAGGTTTCTAAAATGAGAATTACAGTCTCAAGATATATCCTAATGGCCCCTAAACCTAGTGCCAATGTGTAGAACGAGCCGATGACTGTTTGAATGGGTAAATAGAAAGATTAAGAGCTACTTGAAAATTGTTTTTTGAGGGTTTAAGCAGTCCATCAAAGATGATTGTTCCATAAAACTTAAAACTATTCGCCTTATTGATACCCAAAAAATTAGCATATTCTTTCCTCTCTTTGAGAACAAAATATTAATTTGGGTGTTTCGTAAACACATTATGGAAAACGACCTTTCTTAGGTTATTCTCTTTTGATGTTTTTTTTCAAAACCATTATGACCAGATGAAGTTAGAAGAAGAAATCAACCAAGCCGTTTTTAAAAACGAGTATCAAAAGGTTCAAATCAATGTCTTGGTCACCTCCGCCTGGATCAATCAAAATACCAATAAGGCATTAAAAAAATTCAATATTTCCTGGCAACAGTTTAATATCCTGCGTATTCTACGCGGCCGACATCCAGAACCTGCTTCCGTAAAATTGCTGGCAGAAAGAATGATTGACAAAATGTCGAATGCTTCCCGATTGGTTGAAAAGCTGAAATTAAAAAACCTGGTAGAACGAAAGGCTTGCCCGGAGGATAGAAGAAAGGTCGATATCCTTATTACAGAAGAAGGCTTGGCTTTGATAGAGGAAGCTTCCGCAATTATTGAGCAACAGGGGAAAGATTTGGAAAAGAATCTGAGTAAGGAAGAAGCTACCCTACTCAGTAATTTGCTGGATAAAATGCGCGATTGATTAGATCGACAAGTTCAATAAAAGTTTTTTTTGTTAAATTAGATGTATACACATTAAATGTCTAAACATTTATAGATCTTTGCTGTTACAAGCTATAAATAAGGAGTTTTTCCAGAGCAAAAGCGGAATAGCCTATAAAATCGTCGTTTATACTTATTCCGTCTGAAACCAATAAAAGGCTCTTGAAAACTCCGACTATTAATAGACTTCATTCTAAAAAATCATTTTACACTAATAAACTTAAAACAATGAAAAACATTTCATTCTTCGGGATTCTCCCATTCTTAGCACTTTTCTTGGCTCCTTTGACTAATAGTCATGATGGAAGCACTTATACGGTAAACAGTACAGAAAGCCAAGTTCAATGGAAAGCCTATAAAGTAACTGGCGCCCATGAAGGACTCATTACTGTAAAAGACGGAAACCTAGATATTGAAGATGGGGTACTCACTGGTGGTGCATTCACTATTGACATGACTTCTATCAATTGTACAGATCTTTCGGGAGAGTATAAAGGAAAATTGGAAGGACATCTCCATTCTCCTGACTTTTTTGCTACTGCTGAATTCCCTACTGCTACGCTCCAAATCACCAAAGTAAGCCCCAAAGGAACTCCTGGAGATTATAAGATAACGGGAGATTTAAACATCAAAGGCATTACGAAGGAAGTGAAATTTTATGCCAATATTGCAGAAAATGGTGCTAAGGTAATCGCTACCGCTGATCTTAAAGTTGATCGCAGCGATTTTAATGTTCGGTATGGTTCAGGAAGCTTTTTTGAAAACCTTGGAGACAAGACGGTTTACGACGAATTTGATCTAACGATTAAACTGGTAGCTACCAAGTAATCCATACAACTACTCTCGGACAAGAAATAAAAAAGAAGAATCCTCACAAAGGGTTCTTCTTTTTTAATTATGCTAAATAAAGGAAAACCCAAAACGCCAGCCTCCAAAAGTATACACTTTGTTGAATAATCCACTCCTTAAATCTATCCTAAACGCTAAATAAGCCAATTAAAAACATTAACCCAAGCTTCTTTTTTTACATATAAACTCCTCTTTTCTTTGGTCGTTCCCTTTTCTTTTTCCATATTAGAGCAACGATTTAGAGAGATTGTTATTTAGCTCTTATAGAAAACCCACCTCATTACTTTTCAAAAAACCTTGTAAGATAATTACAGATGAGCTTTTATGTGCTCTGATAGCGGATGAATCCGCTTTGGACTACTAAAGATTACACACAGTTTTCGATAACTCCCCCAATTCTGAAGGGAATTAATATTTGTTGTCTTTTTCTAGAGAGCCTAACAAATATACAGGGGGAGTTTTTTTCTTTTCTTATTGTAGAATAACAATAGTCTTTCTATTCTACCTTTTCCATTTTTTCTTTTTTCCCAAATGGCAAATAAGGCCGAATGATCAAACGAAGAGATTGATCGTAGGTCATATAATTCCACAACCAGTTAATAAAAACAAAGATTTTATTTTTCACTCCAATCAAGGCAAAGAGGTGTACCACCAACCAAACAACCCAAGCAAAAAATCCTTGAAATTTTACACGACTCAAATCCACCACCGCTCGATTTCTTCCGATGGTAGCCATTGATCCCAAATCATTATAAGCAAATTCCTTAGGCTCTACAAAGTTCTTTTTCAAGTTCTTTGCTAGGTTTTCTGCCTGTTGAATAGCGACCTGTGCTACCTGTGGATGTCCTTCGGGAAAATCCTTTTCTTCCATATAAGCCAAATCTCCCAAAGCATAAACTCTAGAAAAACCTTCCACTTGATTATAAGGATTCACTTTTATTCTTCGCCCATAAGTAATCACTTCTTCTGGCATTCCTTCGATGGTATTGGCCCGAATACCCGCCGCCCAAATCACTTTATTTGATCGGATTTTACTGCCATCTTTCATGCTGACATATTTCCCGTCAAAACCCGTTACTCTGGTATTCAATTTTACTTGCACGCCTATATCACTTAAGAAGCGCTCTGCGGCTTCACTCGCCTCCGAAGACATCCCTTTGAGCAAACAATCTGCACCTTGAATCAAATGGATATCAATTTCATCACAATCCAATTCCTTATATTCTCTAGGCAAAATGTATTTCTTCATTTCTGCCAAAGCTCCAGCGACTTCTACCCCCGTTGGGCCACCGCCTACGATCACGATATCAATCAGTCCCTGGCGTTCGTCATAATCTACCACATTGAGTGCCTTCTCAAAATCATTGAGTATGGCATTCCGCAGGTATAATGCCTCTGAAACGGACTTCATCGGAATGGCATGTCTTCGCACTTCTTCATTCCCAAAAAAGTTGGTATCCGCTCCCATCGCCAAAACCAAATGATCATAATGCAGATCGCCTAAAGGCGTAGAAATCAATTGTGCAGCCGTATCCACCCGATCGACTTCGGTCATTCGAAAGAATACATTCTTCACTTTCTGAAAGATCTTCCGCAAAGGAAAGGAAATAGAACTCGGCTCCAAACCCGCCATTGCCACCTGATAAAACAAAGGCTGAAATTGATGGAAATTGTTTTTGTCCAACAAAATCACTTGGTAAGAAGATTTAGCCAGTTTTCGCGCTAGCGATAATCCGGCAAAGCCTGCTCCAATGATTACAATGCGTTCTTTATCGGTAGGCGGAATATTGATATACATCGATGGTATTTCTGGTAATAGATCTAAATTTTCAAGAAATTCGCGTGGCCCAAAGAAAAACATTAAGGGCTTCTAAAAACACGAATTCGAGGTCAATTTAGTGGAAATTTAAGTGTGATTCAACGATATATTGATTTTTGTTATAAGATAGGTAGTGTGGCGGAATTGGCGCCTAGAAAAGTCAATAGGGTTGGATAAAGATTTCCTACTTGAGTCCTTCTACTGTAGCATTTGTTTTTTTCTTAAATTTGGATTTCGAATGTGCTTAAAAACAAAGGGTTTATTTAAACTAGAAGGTAGGAAAACCAAGGATATTCGTCGATAATAGTTGAATCCGGTATGGAAATTCCTTATCCTTTTTTGGATAAGTTTTGATTAATTCAACAGCGTAAAAAAATATAATGAAAGAAAAAAACGGATTTTCCCTAAGTGCTTGGTTCGTATTACTAGGATTTTTAATGCTTCTGGTCTTGCTAGGAACCTCCTTATTCCAAGGTTTTAATATCCAAAATGCAGATACCTTTACCATCGTATTGGTTCCCTGCCTACTCTTAATGGTTTTTATTTTAAATGGCTTTTATACCATTGAACCAAATGAAAGTATCATTCAATTATTTTTTGGGAGCTATATTGGAACAGATAAAAAAACCGGGTTCAGGTGGACCATTCCCTTTTTCAAAAAAATAAAAGTATCTCTTCGGATTCAGGATTTTGAAACGGAGTTGATAAAAGTGAATGACCTGAATGGAAATCCAGTGGAACTAAGTGCGATTGTCATTTGGAAAGTGAAAGATACTTATGCCGCCAACTTCGAGATTGAGGAATATAATAAGTATATCAGAAAACAAAGTATCGCTGCCTTAAGAACATTGGCCATGAAATATCCGTATGAAGCATTTAATGCCTATACCGAATCACTTATTACTCATATTGAAGAAGTGGCAGAGAATTTGAAAATGCAAATTCAGGAAAAGGTAAATGTAGCAGGTTTGGAAATCGTGGAAGCAAGGATCAATCACTTAAGTTATGCCAAGGAAATCGCTTCCGCTATGCTGCAAAGGCAGCAGGCAAGTGCCATCATTTCGGCAAAATCTGAAATCGTGGAAGGTGCCGTGGGTATGGTAGAG
>CALLVY010000291.1 GCA_938015925.1 uncultured Saprospiraceae bacterium | reverse complement strand
TTGTTGGTGGTCAATAATCGTTTGCCTTTGGAGGAGCCTCCTATCTTGTCTGATTTTGTGTTAGCGCCCAATCCCGCTATTGACCTTTTGCAGTTACAGCACATTCCATCAGCGTGGCAGAATAGTCGATCTCAGGTTTTTAATATTTGGGGAGAAAAGGTTTTTGAACAGATGGGGATTGAGTCGATTGATTTGTCGGACTGGAGTTCCGGTTTTTATGTTTTGATTTTGGAGAAAGAGGGAGAGCGTGCGGTTCGGCGCTTTGTAAAAAATTAAGAACTAGTGAATCACTAGCACATCGCCAGCGAGGACACTTCGACTACCATCCAGGAACTCTATTTCCACCTGACAAATAAAAACGCCAGGATCTAATTTTTCTCCATTAAAAGTACCGTCCCAGGCATAAGCGGGATCATTGGGTAAAAAGTCTTGCCTATGGTATACGATTTCGCCCCAACGAGAAAAGACATCAAAAGAGACCTCCCGAACCACTTCTGGTCCGGCATAGATTATCAATAAATCATTATTGCCATCTCCATTGGGACTTATTGCTCCTGGGATAAATATTTTCTCTGGATTGATAAGCTGTAGAAGTATTTGCAAGGAAGGACCATTGCTTTGCAGAGAATTCCCAAAGAAGATCTAGTTGCCAAATATTTTACTCCATAAACAAATAACACTAAAGGCGTTCAATTTTATTTAAAAACGCTTCTTTCCGACGCAAGCTAATGGTCAAGGTGGTATTGTCACTCAAAGTGATGGAAGGGCTTTTTTGTCGGCCATATCTTTCGACATGATTGAGATTGACCAGGTCAGAGCGACTGATGCGGAAAAAATTCTGATCCTCTAGTAGCTTGCTAAATACTTTTAAGGTTTTGGAAACTAAAACTTTCTTTCCTCCTACTAAATAGAAAAAAGTATAATTGCTTTCTGATTCGCAGCGAATGATATTTTTGAGTTCTACAAATTGATAGCCATCTATGGTGGACAAGGCAAATTTATTGCAAACGTTGTTTAGGTTTTCGCGAAGTATTTTTAATTTACCTTGGGTCGCTTCCGCTTCTCTTTTATCCATCGCTTTTTTGATGGCTAGCTTCAGATCATCTAAGTCGATTGGTTTTAATAAATAATCGATGGCGGAAAACTTAAATGCTTTGATGGCATACTCTTGAAAAGCGGTAGTAAAAATTACATTAAAATTAGGCGATTCAAAATAATCGAATAATTCAAACCCATTGTGAACGGGCATTTCTACATCTAAAAAAATCAAATCTGGCTGATGGATATTGATGGCTTTTACGCCCTCTTCCACAGAATTTAAGGTAGCGACAATTTCAATTCCCTCACAGAAATTTCTAATCATGTTTTCCAGCGTAATCTGATTACTTCTTTCGTCGTCAATAATGAGTGCTCTAATCATAGCTCTATATTTTCAAAATCTTTACAATATATTTTCACTTCTACTAAGGTTCCACAGACCTCTCCATTCTCTTGGTACAAGTCAGTAATTTTCACCCCTGATTCATCGGCAACATCCACTTGATCAGACTCATAAATATGGAGTCGACCTTGTGCGATTTTCAAGCCAGAAGAAGGACGGTCTTTTAATTCGGATTGACCAAGTTCGGCTGCTTTTTTACGGCCGATACCATCGTCTTCAATAGTACAGATTAGATAAGCTTCATTTTTCGAAAAATTAATTTTCAAGTGTCCAGCTTCTTCTTTGTATAAAAAACCGTGTTTGAAGGAATTTTCAATGATCGGTTGAATCAATAAAGGTGGAATATTGATTTCATCGCTAATGTCCAGTAGTTCCGGGTCAACCGATAACAATATACTTACTTTTTCCATAAAACGCAATTTTTCCAGATCTAAGTATAAGTTTAGGAACTCTAATTCGTCTTCCAGGCTAATTTTTTCTTTTTGGGATTGTTCAAAGATCAAGCGAATCAATTTTCCAAATCTGGAAAGGTATCGCATCGCTTGTTCGCGATCATTAGTGGTTAAGAATTTTTGAATGGCATTTAGGGCATTAAAGATAAAATGCGGATTCATTTGCGAACGCAGAGCTTGCGTTTTCAGGGTATTGACTTGATCTAAAAATTCTTGCTCCGTTCTTTGTCGCTGCATTCTGGCATTTACAAAATAACTTACGATCCCTCCAATAACCAATACCGCTAAAAGTCTAAACCACCAAGTTTTCCACCAAGGAGGATGGATGGAAAAATTGACCATTGCCGGAATGGCACTTAAAACTTGATCTTCATTGATTGCCAAGACCTCAAATAGATAATCGCCAAGTGCCAGATTTGGATAACGGGCAAAACGAGATTTAGTCGTCACCCAATTTTTATCTACCCCAGACATTTTGTATTGATAGGAAATATCTCCTTTAGCCTTAAAGCCTATTCCAATAAAATCTAAATGAATACTATTTTGATCATAATTCAGATCAATGGAACTCATTACGGTGGTATCCTTATCTTCTATTTTCAACCCGGAGATAAGAATGGCTGGTGGTTTACGATTGAAGTGGTTTGCATTTACGGAAAAATTGACTAAGCCTTTTGTAGTTCCCACCCAGACTTGATCGTCGACCACCGCAATGTCATTCACCTCATTGGCAGGCAGGCCATCGGTCATATTGATCCACTCCCATTCCTTGGTTTTTAGATCCAACTTATTTAAACCATTATCTGTACCGATCCAAAGGTGTTGCTCGGTTCCCAG
>CALLVY010000290.1 GCA_938015925.1 uncultured Saprospiraceae bacterium | reverse complement strand
CCCATTCTTTTTTACGATCCATCCCATGCTTTTTCGGCTCCCGATCAAAATTTAGTTCAACAAGTCGACATCCTTCCTTCTGTCTTGGATTATTTGCATTACGATGAGCCTTATTCTAGTTTTGGACAAAGCATTTTTGATACGCTGGAAACGCGTTATGCTTATATGTATGCGGAAGGTTTTTATCAAATTTTAGATCACCAATATCTTTTACTTTTTGATGGTAAAAGTAGTTCGGGCTTGTTTGATTATCAAGCGGATCAATTTCTGGAAAAGAACTTAATTGGAAAGGAAAAAATGGTTTTGGATCGAATGGAAAATAAGATCAAGGCGCTGATTCAGCGGCACCATTTTGGGATGGTGAATAATCGTTTGGAGTGGGTGGAGTGATTTAGATTTTTGGTGTTCGATATCTTTTCATCTTGCTATTATTCAAACCTTGTGATGATTTTAAATGTGTGACTTTCGTCGTTTGGTTTTACTCCCGGCCACCCATGTAAAGAGCTTTAACCGATGGATTTACTCTTCCTCTAAAATCAGCAATTCATTTACATTTTTCTTAAGCACTGGGATATGTTTTATTAGAATTGACCAAATAACAGCATTATCAACTTTATCATAGCCATGAATTATTCTATTTCGCAAATCCACAATTCTTCTGGAATTAGTAATAGCAATTTCTTCTTCTATTTTAAGAATCCTGTTCAGTGCTTCACCAATAATTTCTAACTCTCTTTCAACAGCTCTTCTTAAAAGTAGGTTAGATTCATAATCAAAAAAAGAATTTACATTTTTAGTAAATTCTTCTAAGTGATTTATTGATTCTTATATATCAAACAAGTATTTCTTAATTTTTATATCCACTTTATGCTTGGTAAATGATTTCTCGAGAATTCTCTATCTCCTCTTTAAAAATAGGATTTTTTATACTACTGGTAGTTACTAAGTCAACTTTTCTTTTCAGAACTTTTTCTAATTCATAACACATATCTAAATAATTGTCCGCATAATCTTCATTAAAAATTTCATTAAATTCAACCAATAGGTCAATATCACTTTGATCGTTAAAGCGATTCGTATTTACAGATCCAAAAGTGTACAATTTTGCAACTTTCCGTTGTTTGCAGATAAGCTCTATATTTTCCAAATTTTCTTTAATAATAGCCACCATTTCATATCATTTTAAAACAAAATAACCAAATTCCATTTAATTCACAAATGAACCCTGTTTTCAAATCGATATAATTTTTTTATATCACTGATCCTTTTTTATTTTTCTTAATTATTGTCAACAAGATAAACGCTACCCAAGAACCAAACTAGCGAGCGCGCTCCTTAAAATTCAAAGTCAAAGAAAAGATATTAGAATAAAGGACTTGAGAAACATTCCCAATATCCGTTAAAGCATAATCAATTTTCAAACGACCTAAGACGAGTCCTACGCCAAAATTGGGCTGCATGGTTAGAATTTCTCTGGTTGGATCTAAGTCATCTTTTGCACGTTGGAAATTACCGAGTCCACCACGGATGTAGATAAACTCATTATAACCAAACTCCAAACCTAAGCGAGGATCAATATTAATAGAAGGAGAACTGACCAATACATTTCTTTGTCCATCGGTCGTTAGATCGAAATTCAATTCCCCAAGGAAACTAACTTTCTCTCCCATACTCGTCGCATAGGCCGTTCCAAAACTAAATCGGGGCAAAGTAATTTCGACCGTGCTTTCCGGGATATCATTTCCCGTCTGTTCAAAAACAATTTTTTCATCCTCACTTAGTGTAAAATTCCAGGAATTAAAAGTCGTAGTGATGTCTCGTCCGACCAAGCCAAAGCGCCATTTTTCACCCGCATGGTATTGGATACCGACATCCAGGCCAAATCCCCAGGAGTTACCGAAGGTACCGATCACCCGTCTGATGATTTTGGCATTTCCGCCTATGAAAAGTTTTTTCTCTTTCAGTTTTATAGATCGGGCATAACTAAGAAAGACGCCGTAATCTGCGGCAGAGAATTCCGTCACATTATCGTAATTGACCGAACCATCAGGTTCGTATAAGCGCAAGGTGTTGGGAATCCCGTCAATTCCTAAGCGAATAAAAGACAATCCAAATGCACTATCCTTTTCGCGATCCAAAGGTTTGGCAATACTGATAAAATCATATTTCGCAATCCCAGCAAACCATTCCGCGTGCATCGCTCCTACTTGAAAAGGCTCGTTCAATTGAGTCAAACCAGCGGGATTCCAAAAAGAAGAGGTCACATCTGATACGGAGGCCACTTGCGCATTAGACATGCCGTGCGCCCGGGCTCCTACCCCAATGTTTAAAAAATCATTACTGTATTTCACCTGAGCATGCACCATTGGTGAGGCAGCAAGTAAAAGAAACAAGGTAAAAGTGGTGATCGTAGAAATTTTCATCAATTGCGTGTATTTAAGAGGAAACAGGATAGTAACTACTGATTTGAAGACAAAATTAGTAATATTTTGAAACTCCAAGCAGCAAAGGTGGCAAAGTGCAAATTATTCAAACGGACAAGCAGATCAAAAAGTATGCTTTATATCTGGATTTGGAAGGTCAATATTATCCAAAGAAAGACAAAATTCTTTTTTTCTACTATCCACAAGTACTAGCTTCTGCCAGGACAAACAAGTTCTTTAAATATAATCAATAGGTGTACCAAATAAATGATAAAAAGTCCTACTATGTCCAATTCGCGATATTTTAGGGAATATTAGCTGGGCAAATGGTTCTTAGCCGTTTTTTTTCCAAAAAATGCCATTTTGAGACTGGATGTTGCGCTAATCCGTCCTTGTATCTTCACTAAAACGAAAAAGGATGGCTCCGCTAAAAAGCGAAGCCATCCAATTTCTATTTATCAAAAATTATCTATTTCTTTAGAAGTCTTGAAGTGATTATCGGCGAGCTACCACTAATAATTTCGTCACTCTTTTTCTTCCTTCTATTTTTACACTAATAGAATAAACCCCAGCTTGTAGATCAGATACGTCCACTCCAATCGCAGCACTATCTGCTGATTCCAATTGGCGATTCTGTACCAATTGACCAAGATTGTTGTACAATTCAACACTTACTGCTTTTCCAACAAATGCGTCCATGTGAACAAAAACTTGATCTTCTACCGGGTTAGGGAATACCGTCAATTCACTCAAGTTGTCTTCAAACAAAACTCTGCGTTCTGCGGTGATGACATAAGTACCATCTACGTGTACTTGTTTGAGTCTGTAGTAATTCCATCCTGCCAAAGGATTACGGTCTTCGTCTTCATAAACGTAAGTCCCCATTCCTGTAAATTTATTTCCTTTGATCAACAAGGTTTCATAGTTGATTCCATCAGCTGATCTTTCAATTTCAAAGTGGTCGTTGATACTTCCAGTATTGGTTCCCCAAGTCAAATCTACTTGACGGGCTCCTTTCTCTGCTTCAAAGTTTACAATTTTTCTAAGCAATGGTTCGCCAGAAGAAATGATGGTGTAGTAATCTTCGATTGAGCAAACTGGAGACCAAGTGGCATCGTAGAATCCAACTTTTACAAAGTAAGTTCCATCAGTCAAACCTGTAACAGATACTTCATTAGGATCACAGTTACCTGCACAGTTAAATACTTCACTCCAAACTGGATCAAAGATCTGTACAGAAGTAATCGGCGCATCCGACAAACCACCAACGATAATTGCATCTCCTAAAACAGTTACGGTAATATTGTTACAATCAGGACCTGTTCCAGGAATCGTTCCAGCACAAGAACAACCGTCTGCCTGGATTTCATCATTTAAAGTCAATGGATCGCCATCGTCACAAGAAGTTCCTACAGGAGCAGGAAGATTGGCATCATTGTCATCACAATCATTAAGCGCACAAACTCCGTCTCCATCTGCATCACCACCTAGGTTGTCACAAGGATCACCTCCAACACCAGTTACCACCGTATAGAAATCTTCTACTGAACAAATCGGTGCCCATCCTGCAGTATAGTAAACGGCTTTTACAAAATAAGCGCCATCGGTAAGACCAGTAATCACCTCTGTATCATTACAGTTTCCTGCACAGTTATAAACTTCTGTCCAAACATTATTAAATACTTGTAAAGTGCTAATCGGTGCACCATTCAATCCAGAAACAGTAATAAAACCATCTCCAGGAGTAATGCTGATATTGGCACAATCAGGACCAGTTACGATTGGTGTTCCAGCACAAGTACAACCATCTGCTAAATAAGCATCATTTTCTGTAGTCGCATCTCCATCATCACAAGTAGATCCTACTGCTGCTGGTAAATTTGCATCATTGTCATCACAATCATCTAAGGCACAAACACCATCTCCATCTGCATCACCGCCGAAGTTATCACAAGGATCACCTCCGATTGGAGTTCCAGCACAAGTACAAGCATCCGTTAAGATTACATCGTTATTGGTCGTAGCATCTCCATCATCACAAGTAGATCCTACAGGCGCAGGAACATTTGCATCATTGTCATCACAATCATCAGCAGCACATACACCGTCTCCATCTGCATCACCTCCAAGGGCTTCACATGGGTCACCAGCAGTTACGGTATAATAATCTTCTATTGAACAAATCGGAGACCAAGACGCATTGTAAAATCCAACTTTTACAAAGTGAACACCTGGAAGTAATCCAGTAACCACTTGCTCATTAGGATCACAGTTTCCTGCACAATTAAATACTTCTTGCCAAACAGCATTGAAAATCTGAATGGTCGTAATTGGCGCTCCAGTTAATCCAGAAATAGTTATCGAAGATGCTCCAGGAGTAACTACGATATCTGCACAATCAGGTCCAGTAGTAATTGGCGTTCCTGCACAGCTACAACCGTCTGCAAGGATTACATCATTTTCTGTTGTTGGATCTGCATCATCACAAGTGCTTCCTACAGCAGCTGGCAAATTAGCATCATTATCATCACAATCGTCAGCGGCACATACACCGTCTCCATCTGCATCACCTCCAAGGGCTTCACATGGATCAACTACGATTGGCGTTCCTGCACAGCTACAGCCGTCTGCAAGGATTACATCATTTTCTGTTGTTGGATCTGCATCATCACAAGTGCTTCCTACAGCAGCTGGTAAGTTAGCATCATTGTCATCACAATCATCAGCGGCACATACACCATCTCCATCTGCATCCACACAAGAAGTAGTAACGGTTACCGTAAAGCTACAAGTTTCTGTTTCTCCACATCCGTCTGTTGCAGTATAAGTAACAGTAGTTGTTCCTTCCAAGAAACTAGCTCCATTGGCCGGTCCAGCAGATTGAATTAAATTGACTGGCTGAATGACACAATCAGAAGTAGGAACAGGAGCGATCCAAGATACAGGAGCAGTTAAATCTCCAGGAGCAGCAGCAACCGTAATGTCGCTTGGGCATACTAGAGTAAGTGTTGCATTAGTTGCATTAACTGTTACTGTAAAGCTACAAGAAGTAGCATTGGTACAGCCATCTGTTGCTTCGTAGGTAATAGTAGTGGTTCCCAGTGGAAGTACATCTCCATTGGCAGGTCCAGCCGTTTGGCTAACTGCTACAGCACCGACATTACAGTCGCTGGAAGCGGTGGCATCTGCCCAAGTTGCTACTGCATCAGTAGCTCCAGGAAGTGCATTGATCACAAGATCAGCAGGACAATTGATACTTAGCGTAGTCAAAGTACCTGCACAATTACAATTGCCATCTTCAACATCATTGATGGTTTTTGGATCGCCGTCATCACAAGTAGTACCTGCAGCAGGACATTGATCAATCACTACGAAGAAGATACAAATTTCGGTATTTCCACAATCGTCAGAAATGATGTAGATAATTCGAGTAGTCGTTCCTACCTGGAAAGTACTTCCGCTAGCAGGACCATCTAATTGTTGTATGTTAGTATTACCAGTGAAACAAGTAGTTGTAGCTGTTGGAGCAGTCCAAGTAGCTACTGCCTCTGTTTGACCAGGAGTAGGAACGATTAGAATATCGTTTGGACAAGCTGCCATAGTAATAGTGGAAGGAGTTGCGACAACGGTTACAGTGAAAACACAAGAAGAGAAGTTACCACAAGAATCAATCGCATTATAAGCGATCAATTGAGCGCCATCTTTTACTCTTAGTACAGAACCTTTATCAGGTCCTAGTGCTTGTTTGATTTCCAAACCTCCATTCCAACAAGTGGTAGAACCAGTAGGCGCCGTCCAATCAATTACTGCACTGGTTGCACCAGGATCTGTATCAACGGTAATGTCAGTTGGACAATCTATCAAGGTAATTTCTGAAGGCGTCGCATCGACTGTTACATCGAAAATACAAATTTCAACATTTCCGCAAGGATCTGTTACTTCATATGCAATTTCAGTCGTTCCGATAGAGAAGTTTTGTCCACTTTGAGCGCCACGGATTTGTGTAACGACTGGATCTCCACCGGTTGGGTTACTAGTACTTATACAAAAGTTAGAAGTTTCCAAAGAAGTAAAAGACCCTCCAGAAGCTAATACATTTCCATCAGTATCAACTACAGCATAAGAACCGTTGCCATAAGCGCAACACAATCCATCACCGTAACTATCATAAATATTAAAATCGTAACAACCATCTGTTAAGCAGAAACTTTCGGTAAGAGAAGATCCATCTGGTTCTGCACCATAGTTTCCTCCTGAAGCAACAACAGTTCCTAAGTCATTTCTAACATCCCAGCTGATGTCTTCCGGATAATTATCAAATACAAAATTTAAATTAACATCCATACAAGTAGGTGCTGCAGAGCAAGGAACTTCCACCACATATTCAAAAGAAACATGGTTTGGTTGATCGGTCCACTCTCCCGTAGACTTTTTCATACGTGCTCCATATTCAACTCCACTTCCATTAGGCTCTCCTGCTTGCCAGTTAGTATAAGCTACTGCGTCTCCATTTTCCCATGCAAAAACGCCAGCGCTGCTATAAGTATTTAATCCTGTCCAAACACTTCCTGATGCTGGATTAATCGCATTATTAATAAAAGCATTTTCAGCTGCATCGTTTATAGTCGTTAGATGACCTCCTATTGCATTTGCATTAGCGCTAGCTGTAAGCCAAGTTGCAGGGTGATCAGAAACGAAATATTTTGCATCATTATATTCACCGAGAAAGATAAAGTTAGGGTGACTCACTGGTGCGCTTGCACAAGGAACAAGTCCGCTTCCTCCATTATTATCGTATTGGAAATAACCATTACAAGCTAATTTTTCATTTTCATAATTAGCAATTATCGAGCAATTATTTGCATTGCCTTTACTTACTACGGTTGGGTGTTCTGTTTCATATTCTACTCCACCAAGAACAATTTTATCGACGATCAAGTTATAGTCTACACCTGCAGTCGCATCATAAAAGTCATTAGTAAATCTAACGCGAATATCATTGGCCGTTACTGGGCTAGTATGCGTATAGGTAAAAGTAGTAAAAGCAGTACCGATGTTTTCCCAAGCCTTAACTACGGTACCAGCAATTCTCAATTTCATGGTTTCTCTTCCATCTTGCCCTCTAGCAATAATTTGAACTTGATTGTTATTTGGTCCACCTGAAGAACAAGTAGAAGTAGCAGTAGGCGCAGGCCAAGTCGCTTCAGCAAAACCAGCACCCGGAAGTGCAGTAACCGTAAGATCAGCAGGACAAGCAAAATCAATATCCGGATCGTCCGTAGGTACTACTGGTGGAATGTATGGTAAAACCAAAACTACGGCATCACAAGTAGATACCACACCCAAGTTATCCGTAACCGTCATTGTTACTGTTTGAGCTCCCAAATCAGCCGTTGTAAAATCCGTACGATCAATCGTTACACTAGCAAGGCCAGCGCCACAAGATCCATAACTTCCTTTATCTACTTCAGCAGCAGTAAGCGCAGCATTCCCAGTTTCATCCAAAGTAACAGTAACTCCTGCGCGACATCCTGCAACAGGTGGTTTAGTATTGCTGAGGTCTGTAAATTCATTTCCAAATTCGATATTGGTCCAATCAACCGTACCATTTAGTAAAAAGATAAGTCCATCGCTGAGTACAGGAGCAACGATATTTCCTCCACTATTTTGTACCAAAGTACCACAAATAGAAAGGTTGATACTTCCGTTATTAGTAAGTACTGAATTATTGGTCAATGTACCACCATCCGTAATGTTTAGAACATCATTATTTAGGATCGTTCCGTCATTGGTTAGAGCACCAGCGACTTCTAATAAACCGGTACTGGTAATCGTCGAGTTGTTGACACCAATAGTAGCAGATTGGATAGAAAATTCTCCAGCATTATTGATGGGTGCATCATTGGTAAAAGCACCATTGACTACGAAGATTGATCCTGCTGGGTTGTCGATAGACGCTCCTACATGATTATTAAAGGTACTTCCAAAAGGCGCTTCGAAGCTGTTGTAATTAACAATGGTACCATTGTTTTCGAAGAGATTGGTGACCCTCATGTTTGAGGTATTCTCTACTGCTCCATTATTGATAAATGGTCCAGCACTTTTGAAGAAAAGTCCAGCGTGTGTGAAAGTTGCACCAGCGGCGTTTGTGGTTTCTCCAGAAAGAGCGGAATCGAAAGAACCATAGTTGGTGAACGTTCCATTATTCGTAAAGAATCCATCATTATCGATGGTCCCTCCTCCGGAATTAAAAAATGCTCCATTAGTGATAATGGAACCTCCGACGAAGTTGATAATGTCCCCGTTATTGTAAATTAAGGTATTGAAAGTAATTGTACCAGCTATTTGGATATTGTAATCCAAAACTGGTCCTCCTGAAAAAACAGGAAAATTACCTCCAGCAGGTGTACCTGGGATCGTGATGGTCATACCTGAAGTAGGTATACCGGAAGACCAGTTTCCTGCGTTTTCCCAATCCGAGTCAATGTTTCCTGTCCAGACTGTTTGAGCGGAAAGAGCGCCCATAGAGATGAACAGGATAAAAAGCGTGTGTAGTAACACTTTCATAGATAGAAGTTTTGATTATTAGAAATTGTATAAAAATAGCAGAGTCAACTCTGAAATAATTCGTCTAATTTTTAAAGTCAAAAAATCTGATTCCATACCCATGTAAGCCTTTCTGGGGGAATAGGTAAAAATTTCAGATTGATTTTTAACATTTCTAAAGGGGGGATGAAATATTAAGCCAGTAGAGGGACGTCTTTAATTTAAATCGGTAAGGGGAAATTGTTTTTTTTGGAAGGGTCAATAACACTCGTAAGATTCAGGGAATAAAAGTTAGTGTTTATTTGGAGGTGAGAATGCCTTTTTACAATAACTTATTCTTCAAATTCAAATTCCCAGACCACAAATATAAGGAGCAATTTTCAAAAAAGAAACCCCAATACAGAATTAATTTTATATGAAAATTTTTATATACTTAAAATCTACCCAAAAGTTTTAGACAATTGATTCTCTGAGAGTTATGAAAGCTCGTAAACGCACAAAACCCTTTGCAAATTGATTGCAAAGGGTTTTGAAAAAAAAATTTAAAAATGTTCTCAGCGGAGCATTATCCTCCGGTATTTCCTGCTTTATTAGCGGTTTCTTTTGGGAATAGACCTTCCGCGGTTTCTTTGCGCGTCATGATGAAGGATTCGTATTCTCCAACTGTTTTTACATGCATTACTTCCCAACCATTGGAATGCATAAAATTTAGAATATTCACAATTCCGTTGAATTCCAAATCTTGTCCTCCGGCATTGGTCATCCGCAATTTCAATCCAGACTTGTCTTCTCTATCGTCCATTTGTCCAAAATCAACCATCGCAAAAAAGCGATCGCTGTCTTTATTGTATTTTTCCCAAACCTCGAGGTATTGGACTTTCCGTTCATTGATATTTACATTCCCTACAAATACTTGAGAAAATGCAGTAGTGCTAAGTCCAAGAAATAGTAAAAGCAAAAGATTTTTCATGTAATCAGTTTTTAAGTATTGTAAAATAGGATACTCGCATAAATGCCGTTAAAAAAATAAAATTACTTTTTGAGTCAAATGAAAAACGTCGGATTCATTTTTTCAACCGT
Organism: uncultured Saprospiraceae bacterium; assembly: GCA_938015925.1. Lineage (GTDB taxonomy): Bacteria > Bacteroidota > Bacteroidia > Chitinophagales > Saprospiraceae > CALLVY01. The sequence continues at coordinate 6,163 of CALLVY010000290.1, read as the reverse complement.
ACTGAGAGCTCCAACTTGGTCAATAAGCTTTTTTCTACCTATAGAAACACCAAACTCCTACAAAATCAGAAATTAATTAAAGCTTTCAAAGTCTGATATGTCAAAAATGACTCCAATTTGATAAAAAATAGTAGCAATGTGAGGGCTTGGATAAAGCCAAAGGTCAATTTCGGGCAAAAAAAAAGTGCCATCCTGACCTTTATCGGGATGACACAACAACATAACCATGAAAATACATAACCAAATCTTTCAATCCATACTTGCAAGTATTTCCAGTTTTGCGCTTTTAAAGGGGGTTATTCACTAAGTGAATATTTAAAAACACAATTGGATATTGTTCTTTTTGTTTTTTGAATTCTCGGTGTTCTCAGAGTGAATGATAATGGGCTGTCAACTTTCGTTTTGAATCTCCCTTTTTTACCATTTTCTTTGCTTATCTTTCCTCTGAAATTTGATGTTTTCTTTCTTTCCAAACTTCGAAAAACACATAAGCAAGTATACTCTCATTAGAGACAAACATCATACCAAAAAAATTATAATTTAATAAAAAAACTATCTGAAAAAGACTCACTGTTAATGAAATACCTCGTAAACATTAGATTTTTATCGTATTTTCTTTTTGTATTTTTTATTTTTTCTGCTCAAAGTTGTAATCCATCGGCCGCTCGTTTGCCTATTCAGAGTAGTAAAAAATCTATTGCCTCAAAAGCAATGGTGGTTTCTGCACATCCCTTGGCTACTAAAATAGGATTGGAAGTAATGAAACAAGGTGGAAACGCAGTTGATGCTGCCGTTGCCGTACAATTTGCTTTAGCCGTAGTTTACCCTGGTGCCGGAAATATTGGCGGCGGAGGATTTATGATCATCAGAACGAAGGATGGTAGCACCGATGCACTCGACTTTCGAGAAATGGCACCTGCCGCTGCTCATCGCAATATGTACCTCGATGCAGATGGAAATGTTATTAAAGGATTGAGTTTGGATGGACATAGAGCCGCTGGAGTACCCGGTTCGGTCGCAGGGATGTTTGCGGCGCATGAACGCTATGGGAAAAACAAAGACATCAGTGCATTGATTGCCCCAGCCTTTCGTTTGGCTCAAAAAGGCTTTTCTATTTCCCAACAGGAAGCGACTCGCCTCAATAAATTTCAGGATGCTTTTACCAAACTCAATACGACTACTCCTGTATTTGTCAATAAAAAAGGCTGGAAAAGCAATGACCTCTTGCGTCAGAAAGAACTCGCCCAAACCCTGCAAGCGATTATGGATCGAGGGACCGCTGGCTTTTACGAAGGCCCGGTGGCCGATAAAATTGTAGCAGAAATGGCTGCGGGAAAAGGAATCATTACTCATCAAGACCTAAAAAACTATGAAGCCAAGTGGCGGAAACCGATATCTATGCCTTATAAGGACTATGAAGTCATTTCTATGCCACCACCATCTAGTGGCGGTATTGCCCTGGCTCAGTTACTAGAAATCGCCAGCCATTACCCTATTAAATCCTGGGGTTTTCAATCGGTAAATAGCAGTCATTTGATCGCGGAAGCGGAACGCCGGGTTTATGCAGATCGAGCGGAACACTTGGGAGACAGCGATTTTTATCCCGTTCCACAAAAAAATTTACTCGACCCTGCTTATTTACGTAAGCGGATGAAGTCTTATAAACCAAGTGCGGTTTCTAGTAGTGAAGAACTTTCTGCGGGATCCTTTGCGCCACCAGAAAGCGAAGAGACTACTCATTTTTCTATTGTTGATGCGGAAGGCAATGCGGTATCTATTACGACGACCTTGAATGCTAGTTATGGTTCCAAAACCGTCGTTACTGGCGCGGGTTTTCTATTGAATAATGAAATGGATGATTTTTCCAGCAAACCAGGGACTCCAAATTTCTATGGATTGATTGGAGCGGAAGCGAATGCGATTGAAGCGGGTAAGCGGATGTTGAGTTCGATGACGCCGACGATTGTTACTAAGGACAAAAACTTGTTTATGGTATTGGGGACTCCTGGTGGTTCTACGATTATTACTTCTGTTTTTCAGACGATTTTGAATGTCGTCGAATATGATATGGGAATGGCGGAAGCGGTGGCGAAGCCTCGCTTTCATCATCAGTGGCTGCCGGATCAGATTTATTATGAAGAAGGTGCCTTGGGCGAAGTGACGATTAAAGGTTTAGAGAAATTGGGGCATCAGACAAAACTCCGTGAAAGCATTGGACGGGTGGATGCTATTCTGGTTCGGGCAGATGGTACCTTGGAAGGCGGAGCTGATCCGCGGGGGGATGATCATGCGGAGGGGTTTTAGAAAAAAGAGCTCCCAATCTCGACACAGACTCATTAAAAGGAATTCACTTTTTAATGATTGAATAACCATTAGGTAAATAGGGTGGCATGCTTTCCGAATCCTCTCCATAGCGTTTTGCCAGATGATGCAAGAGCAAAGAATAAAATCCTTCGTGCTTTATATATTCTGAAGTATCTTTCACTTCCAGCCCGGAGCTAAAATTTTGTTCTCCAAACTGTTGAAGCAATACAGAATCTTTGCCGATAATATGCAGAGGTGTTTCAAAGCCCGCTCCCGGCTGTGGAAACAAAGGAGGCTGATGGTCTCCTACAATCACAAAAACATCTTCTGCTCTCCCCTCTTTCTGGATAAAGTTTACTAGAAATTCCAGTTGATATTGGATGCTTTTTTTGTAGCTCTCAATATTAGGTTTTTCAAAGATTCGGGAATCCTGGGATTGATTAACGGTGGAATCATTTAAGCTCCGCCAATCAGGAGAAACTTCGTCTGGGCAAAGAAACGGATTGTGAGAATTTTGCGTAATAAAAAACAGCGTAAAAGGATCCCCTTTTTGCTTTTCTCGAATGTGCTGATTGGCAAAATTTAGAGAAAATTGATCTGGTGGTGAAGGGCCCCAGCCATAGAGCAAACCTTTGTAATCAAAGTCTTCATTGAGTATCCATTCATCGACGGCATAAAAGCGCGTATAAGTGTCCCAGGGGATCTCCATATCCTCTGAGCCGCCGATGGCGCTGAGGCGATAATTTCGATAACCTTTCGTTTGTAAAAGGCGAGGAAAATGTTGATACTGGTTAAATAAAGTATCATTTAACAAAGCCCAATAAGTGCCCCGATTTTGAAAATCAAAGCCATTTAAAAAAGTGGAATAAGACACCCAGCTAGCCCCTCCAGAAACAGGAGCTGTACTTAAAATAGACCGACTAAACCAACCATCCTTTTCCAGTGAATTGGTTAAACCTGGCAAGTAGTCCATGTAATCTTTTCGCAAATTTTCATCATCATAAAGCACTCTGCCATAGGACTCTATGAAAATAAAAAAGAAATTAGGCCATTGCTTTAATTCGATATTTTTATAAGGTTGATGCTGTACTAAACCGGAAATATCCATCGCTTTCATTTGGGCATGGGCATCTTGGGATTCTTTAATATTTTTGATAATGGGGGCCACGTGAAATTGCAAGACATGTTCGGGCCAAGCCTGGTAGCCCCAACGAAATAACAGCACCAAACTTTCCAGGAAAAAGAAAAGCATTATCCCTTTTGACCAATAAGAAAAAATGGATTTTGACAGGCAATCAATTAAGAATTTCAGTGCAAAAAAGATCAAGGTAAAGCCGATTAAAGCCAAGATCATCAGCGCCGCAAAGCGCCAATTAAAATCATTTAAAAAGATCTTCCACCCTACTTTTAGCAATCCCCAGTCATTATAAAAAAAAGGAGGTGTTTGGTAAATAGCGTAAAAAGATTGGTGGTAAATTTGGTAGATTAACAGGAGCAAATAAAAAGAAAAAAAGAAAGCTAAAACGAGCTTCTTTTTATTGATTCTAGCCGGCAATAAAAAGCTAGCCAAAAACAACAAAAGCGAAAACTCAATACTCCATCGGAAGACATCCAAATTGCTTCGATTATAGACTATGTCTTTGCCAATTTGCACAAAGGAATTTTGCCAAAAACTTTCCCAAGGCAAAAAGCTACTGCGGTCCATATCTGCAATATAAGCAGGAACGAAAAGTAAAAAGTTCAAGCTTCCAAAAACCAACCAAAAGTATATTTCTCTTTTCCTATTCTTTTCCATCGGGTCGAAGATAAACACTTAATTTGAATCCTTAGGATCGTGTAAAGAATAAGTTATTGAACTTGATTTAATAAATTATTAGGGCAAGACCATTTTGCCCCCTTATAAAGTCTCTTATCTTTAGGCCATGTTTGTCAAGTCAGAGTTTGCTCGCAATGTTGGAAAAATGATGGGAGGCACCAGCCTGGCTCAGGGGATCAATTTCCTGGGGGCTTTGATTTTGGCGAGATTGTATACCGAAGCCGACTTTGGACAATTGGCTTTATTTACTTCTTTGATGATGATGGTTGTAGGTTTGGCGGGCTTGCGCTATGAATTGGCGGTAGTATTACCAAAGAAGCAAGGAAAAGCCTTGCAAGTTTTGGGATTGGCTTTGATGCTCAATCTGTTTTTTAGTTTTTTGAGCTTGTTGCTGTTGTTGGTCTTTAAAGCGCCATTGCTGCAATGGTTGGAGATGGAAGAATTGGGTTGGTTGATTTATGGATTACCTGTTGGAATATTTCTGCTGAGTAGTTTTAACAGCTTGCAGAATTGGTTGGTGCGACAAAAAAAATTCGCCTATATCGCCAAAACACAAATTGCACAAACTTCAACCGGGCTACTCGCCCAAATCGGGTTTTCCGCCATATGGCCAAATCTTGGATTAGTCCTTGGTTTTTTGATCCGACTCCTTACTGGCTTTTTCCTCTACTTGCAAAAATCCTTAAACCAATGGCCTTTTTTCCGCAAGGAAATTCAACAAAAAAAACTACAAGCAGTCGCCAAAGAATATCGTGAATTTCCTTTGGTGAATGCGCCTCACGTTGGGGTTGATATTTTACTCAATGAAGGAATCATTTTCTTCTTAGCTTATTTTTTTACGGCAAGTCTAGTCGGCAGTTACGCCTTTGCCTTGCGTATCATCAAAGCGCCTTTGGGATTAATTGGCAAAGCCATTACTCCTGTTTTTTACCAAAAAGCATCCGAACTTTATCAGCAAGATCCCAAGGCATTGCGGGTCCTCCTAGAATCCATTTTCCAAAAACTATTTCTAATTGGCCTACCCGCCTTTGCCTTTTTATTTATTTTCGCACCTGCTCTTTTTGCTTTTCTATTTGGAGAAAACTGGCGCGAAGCCGGTCATATCGCCCAAATTCTTTGTCCTTGGCTTTTCCTCAATTTCCTGGCCAATCCAGTCAGCCAGTTACCACTTGTCGTTCATCAACAAAAACAAGCTTTTCTTATGGCCATTCTAGGCTTATTTTTAAAATTAGGAGCGCTAATTTGGGCAGGAATAAATGGAGTTGATGGAAAGACCGCCTTTATGTACCTTTGTGTTGGTGCCACGATTTATCAATTCCTCGTTTTGGTTTTTTATTGGAAAATTTCCTTGCCACAAACACAGGAAGGTAACTAAAAGGATCGAACACCTTTAAGTTTCCAAATGGAATTTTACTTAAACCTTTATAAATTTATTTTTATTTTCATTCGCTTAATACAATGACAATCAACAAATTAGCACCAACTTCAAGAATCAAAATTCGCCTTTCTCAAAAGTCACTTATGGAATTTAAAACGCCTTTGCGTCTATGTATGGATTTAATCAAGGTATACCTTCGCGAAAAGACTTGTACCGAACTTGTCGAGATAGCTATCGAAAAAACAAAACATCACAACCTTGCAGCAATTGGTCTGACTTGGCGAATGGGCTATTGCCCCAACTCGCGATTTTAGGAAAGCTGGCGGCGGCGGTACTGTGGGTGGGTCCCACCCCAAGAGGTGGCTATACCTTAAACGTATTATTATTTTTTAAAATATATTTTATCTTTTTTTAACAAGCTGATCCAAATAAACTCCTTATTTCAATTTCACACCTGCTACCATCCATGAAAATCCTTTTACTCAGCGACGCCAACTCCTCTCATACCCAGCAATGGGCTATCGGACTAGCGGAACGCGGATTGATCATCGGCATCTTCAGCTTACGCAGCAACAAACATCCCTGGGCCAAAGCCCATCCCAATATCAAAATCCTCTACGCCAAAGACCAGCCAAGAATCCCCTTACTCGGATTGCTCAACAATT
>CALLVY010000289.1 GCA_938015925.1 uncultured Saprospiraceae bacterium | reverse complement strand
TAGAGCCCTGCTTATATCCGTGTACGGCTTTTAAGTCGTAACGAACAGTTTGTATTTTAAAATTCACTGAATTTTAAAAAATCAACTGTTCGCTACTACCTCTAGGTAGTACGCGGGATTACGAGTAGGCCTCCCGGCCTACACAAGCTCGGTGAATACCAAGCAACTTAAACCTTTTAATCATTCCGCTAAAGCGTGACCCTGACTTTCTGCCCCTTACAGAATCTCTATTTTTTTTAAAATCTTAAATGGGCTACCGCCGATGACAACTCCTGGAGGTACATCTTTATGTACCAAAGTATTTGCTCCAATTACTACATTATCTCCGATGCTTACTCCTTTTAGGATGGTGCATTTATCGCCAATCCAGATGTTGTTTCCAATAGTGACGGGAGCGGTGGTATAGCCATCTAGTTTTAATTGTCCTTCTTGCATTTGATATTTATGGTCGTGATCTAAGATGCTGACCATTTGTCCGATGGTTACGTTGTGGCCGATGGTAATTTTTTCATGGGCGACAATGCGGGAATATTGGTTGATGCCGAATTGGTCTCCTATTTGTAAAATGCCTTTGGCGTAGAGCATGACTTCGTCTGCGACAATGATTCTTCCTTTGCAATTGATTTTTCCTCCGGGAAAAATATGGATGCCACAAGCTTTGCCGATCATCGACATTTTTGGGCAGGAAAATTTATTAAAATAATAAAGGCGAACTATCCAGTAGCGCAATACTGCGATCACTTTATAAATCCAACTTTTGTAAACCAACCTCATAATTTTACAGTTGAGTTTTGGCTTAATGTTTCTTGCAACTGTTGGACCACTTGCGGGCCGTAAAACTGTTTGGCGGTCTTTTTACTTGCGTCGATTAGTTGCTGTTGATAATCGGTGCTATTGCAGATTCGTTCCAGACCTTCCAGGATGGCCGTTTCGGAGGCTTGGTCGATTAGTTCCGCGCATTGGTTTTCTTCAATAAAATCATTGAGGAAAGAACCGGGCGGGGAATGTGCAAAAATTGGTTTTCCGGAGAGTAAGAAAGGGATGGTTCTTGTGGGAAATATCGTTCTGTATTCTATTTCTCCGTAGCCTCCGGTAAAACCATGTGTAAGTACACAGATATCATAATCTTGTAAAGCTTCGTGAATATCGTCGGGACTGATAAAGCCTTTGTGGTCAATGGCATCCACATCTATTCCTCTTTGGCGCAAAAGTAATTTGGGCACATGGGTATAGACGCTCAGGCTATATTTTGGATTGTCTTTGATGGCTTTGATAAAACGTTGGGTCGCATCGATATTGGAGTCATTGAAATTTCCGATGGCGACTAGTTTATAGTGTTTTTTACCGGTACCTGGAATTGATTTTGTGGCATTCGTTTGGGGGTACTGATAGAACGTATGTACCAGTGGGACGAATTTATTGGATCGATATTTTTCCTGATAAAACTTTTGCATGCCTTTGCTCATTACAAAAATTTGCTCGGAATTTTCGAAGATTTCATTTTGGATCGCTCCGGCATTGGGGTCGGTGATGGCTATGTTTTCGGTATAGGTATTGTGAAAATAAGAACTAAAAGGAATCTTCATTTCCTTGGCGGCCAAGCAAGCTGCGTGGCAATAATCCGGATTGGGATAAACACCGATGACGTAATCTATTTTTTCGGAAGCGATCAAGCTTTTGATTTTTTTGACCAAAGGTTGAAATCGCCATTTTCTAAACCAACCAAAAAAGCGATAGCCTCTGCCCATAAAATACATTTCACTAAAGAAGTAGTGAAACACGGGACCACTTGCGGATCTGGTCGGAATTTGCTCTTGTCTAAATTGGCGACTACCCAGGACAATCATTTCCTCTTTGCTGAAATTTTTTGCTAAATTTTCAACAATGATACTTGATCCACCTTTGTTTGGTAAACTGCTCCAACTTACTAACAAAATTTTCATACCACCAATCTTTTTTTCCAGCTTTCGGCAATTTCTTCAAAAACAACTTGAAGATTTTTTGTGATGTCCCAACTGGGAAAGTGTGCTTTCATTTTGGCCAAATCGGAGATGTAACAAATGTGATCACCGATTCTATTTTCATCGCTGTATTGGTAGCGCATCGGCAATCCACTGATGGCTTCGATTCTTTGAAAGGCTTCGAGGATCGAAGTAGAATTGTCTCGACCACCACCAATGTTGTACACCTCTCCTACTCTTGGATTTTGAAAAAAGGCATCGATAAAACGAGCCACATCATAAGAGTGAATATTATCTCGTACCTGCTTGCCTTGGTAACCAAAAATCGTATACTCTTCCTGCGCTAGATTTACTTTTATCAGGTAACTTAAAAAACCATGCAATTCTACTCCAGAGTGATTGGGGCCCGTGAGGCATCCGCCGCGCAGTGCGCAGGTCGGCATATTGAAATAGCGGCCATATTCTTGAACCATAACATCCGCAGCTACTTTGGAAGCGCCAAAGAGTGAGTGCTTGGATTGGTCGATGGAGAAATTTTCGGAGATGCCATTGCGATAGGCTTCATCGTCAAAGTCCCAACGGGTTTCGAGTTCTTTTAGTGGTAAATTATTGGGACCATCGCCGTAGACTTTATTGGTACTCATATGTACAAAAGGCGATTCGGGACAAAATTGACGAGCAGATTCCAGGAGATTTAAAGTTCCTCCGGCATTGACATCAAAGTCATCGAAGGGGCGGCTGGCGGCGAGGTCGTGGCTGGGCTGGGCAGCGGTGTGGCAGATATAATCTGGCTTTAATTCTTTAAACAAGTCTAAGACGCCAGACCGGTTACGGATATCTAATTCTACATGCTTAAAATTTTGGCATTCGCCTTTCAATTGGGCTTGCACCCAGCGCGTATCTCCTCGTTCTCCGAAAAAATCAGCACGCATGTTGTTGTCAACTCCGTAGATTTCCCAAGCTAATTTATCAAAATACCGGACGACTTCAGAGCCAATGAGCCCCGAGGATCCGGTTACTAGTAGTTTCTTCATTTTTCGAGATTGTTTTTTAAGGGGTTCCCGGGCTGTGGTGTGCGGTATACAGTGACCGTAAACCGTAAACCACACATCGAATACCTCTCTTCCATTTGCTTCTGAAAATATACTCCTTTTCTATCTTTATTTACGTAAAAAATCCAATTTTTGGATCATAAAACAGATAATTTAAAACCTAACAGATGATTGACCTTTCAGTTTGTCGCTAAGTGTCTAAAAGTAGTTTTTAATTGTTTTTTTTAAAATCGAATCCAATCCTGAGGTACCAAATCAGAAGTGTCAATATTTTCATCATTAAACCAATTTTTAGGCGCAATTACTTTGCGTTCTGGATTTTGATTGAGCCAAACGGCCCACCAGGCGAAAGAACTATTGGGAATGATGTAATGTTTACAAGCGATCATCAATTGCATATAGTTGCCAAACTTTTCGCCTTTGTGCTGATGGTCGACAATTTCTACGGGATGATCCAGAATAATATTTTCTTTACACCAGTCTATGTCATCTGAGAAAATAAAAAAACTAGGCTGATCGACTAAGGTGGACATGTGCCGAGCGGACTTTAAAAAGTAATCGAGGTTCGTGGTATTCAAGGCGTCTACTTTGAGAAAATCTGTGCGGCGTACATTGAGGCAAATGGCATTGGTGTTTTTGATTCTTTGATGTAAGTCTTGTGATTTGGGTAAAATGGGATTTTTAAAGGTAAACTGCTTTTTTAAAACTTCTTCCATTCCTTCGAAATAGCGATAGCTTTGAAACCAGCCTTCATAGATGGCATTGCTTTGGGGAGTGCTTAGTATTTCTGCTTGGAAATGAAAATGTTTTTCTTTGATATGAGTACGGCCTTTGTCTAAATATTGACGAAGGGTTTTGGTAATGATTGATAGTTTGGGTCGGTAAATTGTTTTTAATAAACCTGGGGCATTTAAAAAATTATCGGGTACTTGGAATATGGATAGGTCGTAATCTCGGTAGACGAAATCTCCTTTGCTTCGATCTAGTAGGGAGGAGAGGTCTAGTTTTAACTCTGTGTTTAGCTGGTTGGCTAGTTTTACTCCTAGGGCGTATTGAAACATTTGGTTGCCCATTCCTCCTTTTAAGCGAATGATGATCATTTTCTTTTATTTTACTTTCGTTAATCCTACTTTATCCGTTTGAAATTATTTCCCTATTTGGATTTCTAACTCATGGAAAACCAAGTATGCTTTTAATACCTCTTTTACTCCAATACTTTCCTCGGATTAGTCTTACGTTTTTTGTCTTGATACAAAAAAGTAACAAAAAAAAATCAAGGCTTTATATCCTTTGCTAAAAATTGAAATTGCTGCCCGCTCGATTTCCAAGCCGTCGCTTAATATTTGCCTTTCAAGAGTTTGGCATTTTAGGGACTTATGGATCTCTCTTTTGCTAAGCTCTATTTCAATTTTCTTTACGCTAAGCCTATAAGGCCGAAGGTCCCTGAAGTCCCTCCATGATCTTGTGTAGTCCCCAATACTCTTCTGCATTCGAGTTCTCTTTACTTTTCCTACTCATTAATCGAAGCGCCCATATGGCTCCGCATCAAATCTATGGATGCTTTTCCAACACTTCTATTGACCGCCAACATATCAATGCCTAAGCCAAACAAAACATAGCGGTCTTTTAGAAAGCGAATGGAAGCTTGGAGGTCTTCTTCTGATAAATGATTTTTTTCGTAGAGGATGAATTGGGGGTCGTGGCGGAGCAAATCCAGTTGAGCTAAAATCTTCCAATCGTAGCCTTCGGTGTCGATGTGTAAGACGGCTATTTTTCCTACTTTATTTCGATCAAAAAGCGTTGGTAAATTGAGGCCTTCTAAGTCGGTGGATCGGATATAAGGCTCGAGGGCACCATCGAAATGTTTGAGAATGTGTTGGGAATCGAAAGAACCCAATTGGTCGTACCAATAGGGTAAATCGGGTAAAGCCAATTTGGCAGCAGCGGCATCTACCCAATAAAAAGTCATGCGCTGGCCTTCATTGATGGCTACGTTTTCGAATTGAAAACGGGTGTCATCGGGATAATTATTTTTTAGTTTTTCGAAACTGTAAGGTACGGGTTCTACGAACAGGGCTTTCCAGTTTTGGTGTTTTTGCAATAAGGGATAAATCGGGTCTCCGGTTTTGCCATCATTGGAACCTATCTGTACAAAGAAAGCGGCTTCTGCTGGAAGCAAGCGATCCCACCAATAAGCGGGGTATCGCTTATCTTTGATAAAAGGATTTTTAAAAAATTTCCTTTTGACTCTGGCTAGTAGGGTTCTCAATCCTGGCATTTTATCTTTTTTTAGACTTGTTCGTTTTCCATTTTTGAAAAAGGAGGAGGTCGTATTTAGTGTATTTTTCGATTCGTTTTATTTCTTTGGTAAACGTCGTTTGCTAATATCCACCTGCTCAATCCCTGGATAATCGGGTGCTTTCATCACCAATATTCCATCCCAACTAAAAGACTCGTCTAGGTTGGCAGAGGCCACGAGTGAAAATTGGTATTTATCTTTTAACAACTGATAGCAGTCTTCGTGCAATTCATTGGAATGCGTAGAAATAAAAACGTAGCCCACTTTTCCTTCGGAAAACAATTGATGACTCCCTTCCAACATTTCCAATTCAAAACCTTGGATATCGGAATGCAGAATATCTACAAAGTCAATCTGCTGTGCTTTACAAATCTGATCTACGGTGGTAATATTTTCCTTTGCTTTTATTTCCTTGCCAATTCCGGCATGGATAAAAGTTCCTTGGAGTTGATTGATCTTTAGGTTTTCTTTTCCGTAAAATAAATTTCTCCGATCCGGTTCTGCCATAAAACAATTCGCCTCTGGAAATTGCTGCATAAACCACATCGAATAAAAAGACCAATAGGAACCTAATTCTATCATCGTCTTTTTTCCTTTTGGGGCTAAAGATTGGATGACTTCTTGAAATATTTTTTCTTCCTGTGGCTCGTGGACGCCTTTGTTGTCGACCAACATTTTGAGCAATGGAAAACTATAATAACTCAGCGGATCAATCTGGATGCCATTGTGCATCACGAGTCGATCTCCAGTCAATTTCCCAGCGTCTTGTACTCTTGGAATCGCGGTATTATCTGGCCCTTGCAAAACATTATTGATCCGATCTTCCCAGTAGTTTTTTTCTTCGGTGGTCAAATGCTCCATCAAGCCTTTCCCTGCTTTTAATTTTTCTTTTAGCTGTGCTCGATTTTTAGTCGCCAGGCGATCAAAATACCAAGCGAACAAAAAATCAGGAGCAGATTTTGAGTAGAGGTAATTTTTTATTTTTCGAGCAAAAGAAGCCATTTATTTATTTTTCGAGGTATTCAACAAACGTACAATAGTCCTCCTAAGCAATCAGTAACTATTTTTTCGCTGATCGCAAAGTTCATCAAGGAAAGATTATTTTTTATACACAAAAATGCCATCTAAAAACCGAAGTTGTCCTTCTGGATGGAGTGATTTGTATAAATTGTATAAGTCGTAGCCATAGTCTTTTAGTAATTTTAAAATCTCGTCTAAATCTTTCTGGTCTTTATAAGTTGGCATTACGATCATTTCCATAAAGATCAATTTTATTTTCCCGGCAGCAATGGATTTTTTAGCACCTTCCAATACTAAATATTCGGAACCTTGTGTATCCAATTTTAAGACATCTATTTTTTCTATTCCCTGTTCCTCGATAAAATCATCAATTGTCTGCATGGGTACCTTGATCTTTTCTTGGGTTTCCAACAAGCCTTCGCCCCAATTGGAGATGCCAGCGGCGGTGGAGTCCAATATGGAATTGGTGTCAGGAAAACTATTTACATTAAAAAAAGTTTCTCCCGTTTGATGGCCTAAGGCTTTTTGAAAAACAGAAATATTGGAATAAGCACTGGTATTTTTTTTCAACTGATCAAAAGAATCTACAAAAGGTTCGAAGGCATAAATCCGGCTTTGACTTCCAAAGGTTTTATGATATTCCAAAACCGTATCTCCCACATTGGCTCCTACGTCGAAGATCGTCACTGGGGATTGCCCTTGAGTTATTTTTTTTTGAACCTCAAAAATAATCGCTTCCTTTGACTTTCTTTTTTCGATTTTATAGCCCAGAGAAGCTAGTACTTTACTTATTGCTTTTTTCATTGCGCAGTTTTTGGATTTAAAAAATCTTTAGTAGTAAACATTAGAAAAAACCAGTACAGCTGATGCTGGAAATTTTCAGTTACTATTCCAAATATCAAAATACAAATAAAGAAAATAAAACTAAACCGTCGCAAAAGCAGCTCGTCTTCGTCTTCCGTAGGATATACCACTCTTCGAAAAAGGCGAACCACCGTGGCTATGGCAAATCCAAGATAACATAAGAGCCCTGGCATACCATAATCGGCCAACAAGGCTAAATAATCGCTATGCGGAGAAAGGTAATAGCCGCGATTGACAATTTCTGTAATCAGTACATGCGGTGTCTCTGCATAGTATTTGGAAAAATGTGACTTAAACTGGCCAATCCCCATTCCTGCATATCCCCGATCTTCCAAGGTGCGAAAGACGCCTTCCCAGATCAAAAATCGTACATCGATCTCCCCTGTTCTGTTCCGTTTATTAATGCGTTGAAATAAAATGATATTAAGTCCTGAACTACTAGATAATAAATCTGGCAGTAAAAACAAACCGATCATCAGACTCACTCCAACCAATAAAATTTTCCGCCGTATACTTGAAAAAATAAAAATAAACAAAATCGCCACCAAGAACATTCCTAATCCCGCCCGACTTCCAGCCATACCCAAGGAGTACACCAAAAAGAGAACGAGGATGCTAAAAAGGAATCGGTTCCTTATATTTTGCTGTTTATTATTTCTTAGAATCAGATAGATAATGGAAGCGACTAATCCAAAGGCAACATAATTGGGATTATCCGTAAACCCGGATTGCCGCCCAGCATCAATCATCGTTATAAAATTATAAGTGATATAGGCCAAATTTAGAAAAACGCCAATCAGGAAATACTTCATCATCTGTATCGCATTATCTTTGGTAAAAGCAGTATTCTTAAACACAAAGAAAGTAGTGATATGCAAACCTACCTGGAACAGATCATTATAAAATAGCGGAAAACTAAATACCTCTGTAATGCCGCGAATCAGAGAAATTACAATTCCGTAGATAAGCACCCCATATAAAATCCAATCCGGTTTTTCATTTTGATCTATGTACAAACCATTCGTAAATACTTTTAAAACATACACGCCGATAATCAGAATAGACAAGACGCGAAAAGGTTTAAAAATAGTTCTGATGTTGAAAAATATTTCCAAGATCAACTCAAAGGGCAAAGACATGGCATAAGCGCAAAAAAGCACCAATAAGACTTTGTTCAAATCTACTGCTATGGAGGTACCATTATTCATTGGATGCCTTGGATTTTTCTAAAACAAAAAGCATGGCTGCTACGACTCGATTGGTGGCTTGGCCATCGCTCAGGTGACATTCCATTTCCAGGGCCGCTCGGCGGCGTTTCAAATCATGGTCTGGCGTCGCCAGGTATTTCGACAAGGTAGCGGTTAGTTCTTCATAAGAATGAACCACCCGAGCGCCCCCCATTTCTACAAACTTTTTCTGATGCGGATAATCCACCAGACGTCTCGCAGATTTCCAATAATATAGTTTTTTATCGCCATCAAAAGAGGTCAAAACTACAGGTTTGTCTAAGACCAAAGCATCGATAGAAACAGTAGAACCAGAGTTGATACAAACACTGCATCCCAGCAATAAATTAGACAAGTGATCCATGTCTGACTTTTGCATACTCCAACGCACTTTACTCTCCACCAACTGCGGATAATCTATCGCTACCCGCTTACCGATCAAAGCATCCAAACGTTTTATCCATCGGCGATCGGAAAGGCTGCCTTGTACATTTTGCGGATGCGGTCGGACGACCAATTGCAAATCGGGGCCAAATACGCCAGTATTGATCGCTTCTGCCAACCACTCTACAATATCAATTTCATGTGGTGCAAAACGGGGAGAACTCATCGCTACAAAAAGATAAGGCAGGTCCGCTTGCAAACCCAAATTGCGAATTAAATCTTGGTAGGCAGGATTTTCTTTTACCTTATGGTGGTTATCAAAATGAGGAACGCCACACACTTTTACAATGCCTTTTACAGAACCATAATATTCTTTCAATTCCGCTTCCATTACTTTCCCCCACAAAATAAAATGATCGGGAATCACCGGAAAGATACCTTTACTCGTAATATTATCCCAACTCAACAAATGGATCATCGTATCAATTCCTTCCGCCTGTGCAGCGTATAAAAACTTGGCTTCTAAAAAATTTACCGGATAAGTCGACACCACCATTTTCGGTTGGATTTGTCGAATCAATTGACTGGCTTTTTCAGAGATCAGATATTGGCTTTCGCGTTTTTTAAATCGCTTGCGAATACTTGGAAAGTAGGGAATCAGACGATGGATAGGGTAATAGATAAACGGTCGGATTCGCTTCCAGGGATGTTTGGAATCGGTGTACAAAATGCTGTACAAATGTTTTTCCCAAAAAACAGGATTGCTCTTGATGTCTTCCAGGTAATACATCCGCTTGACACCATAATCATCATCCCAAATGCTTTGTTCGATTTTGGGATCGTAAATTTGAATACGGGCATGACTTTTCAAAGCCATTAAATTGCCATCTTCGGGATCGGGGGTGATGATGGCGATGTTTTTTCCTGCTTCTGCCAGTTTTAAAATCAGGCCTGTCTGTAGTAGCATCCGGGCGGCGAAGCCGTGGGATATTACGTAGCAGAGGTCGATTTTTTCTTGGCTATTTTGCATTATGTTTATTTCTTTTTTTTTGTTATTATCCTTTACAAAGCAGTCTCGGCATAAGCCACTGCGGCCTCCCAATCGGCGGGGGTATCAATATTGATATTGGGAGAATGGATCATTTCATGGTGAATAATTTTTTCGCCATAAAGGGATTTATTTTGTAGTACCGTTTCCTTACGGGAAATATAAACGGAGCCGTCCCGATGATAGGCTTTTGGCAAATCTTGTCTTCTCGTAATAATGGAAGGATCGCCCATGGCCATTTTTAAAAAGCCCGTTTCGGCCTCTTCTTCGTATACCCAATGTGGATTATACACATGGGGAACTTCGCGAACGGAAATCAAACTATCGGCTTTGCTTTTTACAAATTTCTCTAAAGCATTTTGTAAATCTATTGGATTTCGAAAAGGAACGGTCGCTTGTAATAAACAAACGGCATCAAAGCTGTTTCCTTGTTTTTCAAAAAAGTCTAAGGCATGAATGACGGTATCTATACTTGGCGACTGATCGGTCGCTAATGCTGCCGGGCGCAAAAAAGGAATGTCTGCACCAGCCGCTTTGCTGATTTTTGCGATTTCTTCATCTTCCGTTGACACCACCAAATGATCGATCAGAGGGCAGGCCAATGCAGTGGCTATTGAATAGCTGATTAGTGCTTTTCCGTGGAGGGATTTGATGTTTTTTCTTGGGATGCCTTTTGAGCCTCCTCTGGCGGGGATGAGTGCGAGTATTCTCATTTTGATATTTAACTAAGACTAGAAAAAATCGCTTCCTAGTAAATTGTATTTTCCAAGTCGTTCTTCTTGTAGTTCAAAAGTGGTGACATCTCCTTCTTGGTCCCAGTTGATTTCGTAATTTCGGAGGAGGTTGTTTTTTAGGAAACGGGCATTATTCGTTCTTCCATCCAATAAAACAAAAGTTCCAGGTAGTAGAATGGGTTCCATTAAAAGGAGGTCACCTGACATTACGGTTCGCTCTTGACATTGGAAAGTCATTCCATTGATGTTGCCTTCAACGTCTTGTGGATCGGGGCCATCGAGGTAGATAAAATCGGGGACGATATCCGGGAGGTTTTTATAGTAATGGCAGAGTTGTCCGCGATAGGTTCCAATTTCTACTCGGCTGTATTGGAAGTTTACAAAAGGAGCTAATTCTTTGGGTAATCTTTCTTTGGCAGTAGCAATCCATTTTTCAGAAGTGTCTACAGAAAAACATTGGAACTGAAATCGATTGCGGATCGCTGGAGGGTTTTCCAGGCCTTCCCAGTCTTTCTTATTTTTCATTAGGGCATCTGCAATAATGACGGTTGAAAAACCAACTCCAAATTCTAAAACCGTAAAACTTTTGCGGCTTCTGATCAATTGATGAATTCGCACTAGGTCATTGATATCGACGGGAATCGCTGTTTGTACCTCCCCACTAACGCTATCGTAAACTCCTCTTTCTGAATCGGGTGTTTCTACGGAAAAATATTTTCCTAGGTTTTCTTTTTCCCAATATATCGTATCACTGCTATTTGTCATTTTTTCCGTTTTGTTGTTCTAAATGAGGGTTTGGTGAAAGCACCTTTCTTTGATCTTGGGTATTTCTCCGCTCCGGTCGAAATTGTGGCGGGAGGAAGCATTGTCTCCCTCGACTCGCTGTCGCTCGCTCGGGAGGACAATTGGTATCTTTTGCTGTCGCTCGCTTGGGAGGACTGTTGGTATCTTCGCTGTCGCTCGTTTGGGAGGACAGTTGGTATCTTTTGCTGTCGCTCGTTTGGGAGGACTGTTGGTATCTTTTGCTGTCGCTCGTTTGGGAGGACAGTTGGTATCTTTTGCTGTCGCTCGCTTGGGAGGACAGTTGGTATCTTCGTTGTCGCTCGCTTGGGAGGACTGTTGGTAT
>CALLVY010000288.1 GCA_938015925.1 uncultured Saprospiraceae bacterium | reverse complement strand
CCAGATTTTTCGATCAAAACTTCCACTCCTGCATATTGCTCAGGACGGAGAAGTTTAGATTGTAATTTTTTAAATCTGGACATAAAAATAAAGTCTAATTAGCTGATGGAATTAATAAATGATACTAGGTCTGACAAATACCAAAAGCTTGGATTTTGATCTGGCACGACGACGTTTGCTAAAGAACCATTTGATGATCGGTATTCTCGATAAAAAAGGAACACCTGTTCCACTCTCTTCCACCGATTTACTTTCCAAACCTCCTAAAACAATCATCTCCTGATTGAGGATACGAATATTAGAATTAAAAGTACGATTGACCTGTGGAGGTGGTGCATTATTTTGTACCTGACCGATAAAGTCAGATTGGTTAACTTCAATTTCAAGGGTCACATATTCATCTCCCGATACCACTGGGACAATCCGAATAGAAAAGTCGGCATTGACCGCTTCATACCTACGGTCTTGTAAAGAAATCGGATTTTGATTGCCCTGTAAAGTTGTTCTTTCATTGAGGTAATAACGGGTTTCTCCCAGGCTAAGCGAAGCTTCCACTCCGTTGAGCGTAGACAATCTTGGCTTGGATCGAACCTTGGCAAAACCATTGTCTTCAACGGCTTGTAAGGTGGCATAAAAATTAGGTTTGACTTGTCCTAAATTGACAATGCCATTTCCTGCCAGCGTCGACAACAAATCATTGATCGCACTGCTACTGAAAGTGAAATCTACAGAAGGGAAAAGCGATCCACCAGAAGGGACGGGTTCAGTCGTAACTCCTGCTTCCACGCCCGCTCTAAATTCTTTGGTATCCTGAACATCGATGATCAATAATTCAATCATCACCACCGGTACCGATTTGTCTATTTCCCGAATAAAAGATTCTACCTCTTGCATCGGGCCAGATGCGCCACTCAGAATGAGTGCATTGAGTTGGATGAATTCCATCACCTGAACGCCCTTACTCATTTCTGTTGGAATATATTGCGCCAATTCACTGACCGATCTGTGTTGGAGTTGAATAACTTTTGATTCTTTTAGACTTCCTTCGGTATTATTTCCGATGAGGTATAGGTTATTGTCATTTTTAAAAGCATAAGGCGATCCGAGCAAAGCCTTGGATAAAAATTCTTCAAAATTGACGCCTTCCATCTGGAAGCTAACCGGGTCGGCTGCCTCCGTCATCAAAAAATAACTAGCCCCCACTTTTTCTGCGGCGGCTTTGATCACTGCGGATAGGGGAGCACTTTCTGCGGTTATTTTTAATTGCTTTGGTCCTTGTACGCCTTCGATTAAGGAGATGTCGAGCCCGGCCACTGCCGGTTGAATGGCAGTGCCTTTTTTGGCACCTCTGGTATTTTTTCTATTGTTTGCCTTGGAAGCATTTCCTTGAGGATTTCCCGGTACGGCTTTGGTCGCTTTGTCGATGACGTAATAGCCTTTATTGTTTTGTTGGACCGAAAGATTGTTTCTTTTGGCCATTTGTTCCAATGCATTTTCAAAATCCGTACTACCAACGAAACCGCTTACTTTGATGCCGCTGCTGGCTGGAGTAGTAATGATGTTTTTTTCCGTTAATTCACTTATTTTTTTCACTACAAAATCCAGGGTGTCTTCTTTTAAATCCAATTCCAGTTTATTATTATAGCTATTGAAAGTAATTTTTATTTCTTTACTGAGAAAAGGTTGTTCTGGAGCATCGAAAGGTACGAGCCCGATAATGGAACCGGAGAAAGTGAGATCCAATTCATAAAAGCGACAAAGGTGAAGTAGAATATCTTTTGGCTTGGTGTCGGAAAAATTAGTGACAATTTGTTTGTCGATGGTTGGGTCTATGGTGAGGTTGACTTTCGTTTCTCTGGAAAAAGCTAAGGCAAATTCTTTTAGCGTTCCGGTGATGGAAATATCTATTAGCTTTTCGATTTTGGGATTTTCTATGGCATAATCCTCCAGATCCATTTTTAATTGGATAAAACGATCATTATTGGCTTGCGCCACCAAGGAAAGAGAATAGCATAGCAGTAGCAGGATTAGGGGGTATTGTCTCACAGTAGTTTATAATTTTTTGAGCTTTAATAATAAGGGATTAAAGCATATTGTTGTTAATCCAAAAAGTGTACCCAAAAGCTGAGATTGCTAATTATAAACTGTTAATAGATATAGTTTTATCGCGGCTCTTGCCAATAAAGACTTTTCTCTAAGGTATTTGAACTTAACTACTCGCCAAAATTGGATAAATCTCTTCAATAGAAGTAACCCCTTCCTCGATTAAAGCAAAAGCATTGTGGGAAAGACTCTGGATATCCCGTTCTTTTAATAAATCCTCCACATCAAGATTACTCGCCTTGATATTTTTAGATAATTCATAGTCTATCGGAATGACTTCATATACGGCCAATCGTCCTTTATAACCCGTAAAAAAACATTGGCTACATCCTTCTGCTACATAATGAAAATCTAATTTCTTAGGTGCTTTAAAGCGTCTTGGAAACAAGTCTTCGTCGAGTGTTTCTCTTTTTTTACAATCGACACAAAGTTTTCTCACTAAGCGTTGTGCAATGGTAGCATTTAAAGTATCTGCCAAAAGATAGGAAGGAATTCCCATGTCGATAAGTCTTGCGACAATACCCCAGGCAGAGTTGGTGTGAATGGTAGACAAGACCAGGTGTCCGGTGAGAGAAGCACGGATGGCCATAGCCGCAGTCGCCTGATCTCTGATCTCTCCAACCATGATGACATCAGGATCTTGTCGCAGAAAAGTACGCATGGCGCTGGGAAAATCCAAGCCGATATTTTCTCGCAATTGTACCTGATTGATACCCTCTAAGGTATATTCTATTGGGTCTTCAATGGTGATGATATTGGTGGTGCTTTTATTTAGATCTTGTAAAGTGGCATAGAGTGTAGTTGTCTTTCCTGATCCAGTTGGACCACTAATTAAAACGATACCATTGGGGCGTTGAACACTCTCCAGATAGTTTTTTAAATCCTTTTCGGCAAGCCCTAATTTCTTTAAATCTAAATTGCTGCTATCATTACTTAAGAGTCTTAAAACTACTTTTTCTCCATGCAACGTTGGTAGAATAGAAACCCTGACATCGAGCTTTTCTTTTTCGTTAAGTTGAATGAAAATACGTCCATCTTGCGGTAAGCGTTTTTCAGAAATATCTAAGTTGGATTGAATCTTAATTTTGTTGACTAAGCTGGGATAATTGGATTTTTCCAGCATGTATCGTTCTACCAATTTTCCATCAATCCGCATTCGAATACGAGCGCGATTTTCAAAAGCCTCTAAGTGAATATCACTGGAGCCGAGTTGCTTGGCTTCAGTAATTAAGGTGATCAAAAAACTTTTGGTTTGTTCTTCTTGCCAGCTGATGTTTTGAGATTGGATATTTCGATTTTCGGATTTGCGATAATATTGCGATAGTATTTTTTGTAAAAAATCACGATCCATTTTGGTTAGAATCACCGAATAACCCAAGAGGACTTCTAACTCCTCCGCAATAGCAGGATCATAGTTTTCTTCCGAAATATAAAAACACAATTCATTCTCTGTTTTCTGATAAGGCAAGATCTCATAATGCCAGGCTTGTTGGGTATTGATGATTTGTATAATTTCCGTTGCAATCTTTTCCTGTATCATTTTTTTTGATTTTAGGGCTCGTAAGTATCTGTAAGTCAGTTGTTTATTGAATTTTACTATTTTGGAATAAATTCAAAAAATCAAGTGCCCAAGCATCTTGACGGAGATCAAATTGCATCCAAAGCGCTAGTACTTGTACTATGATTAAAACCAAAGCCATGCAGCCTGCCAAAGGAATAGTCGCCAATTTTTTACCAGAAAAAATAGGATATAGACTACTGCCCAAGAGACTCACCAGAAGGCTACCAATAAAAAATAGAATCAAATGAACCGGCGAGAATAAAAAGCAAAGTGGAATAAAAAAAACGATATCGCCAATGCCTAAATAGGATTGGGTAATGTTGATCCACTCGCCATGTTTTAGCGAAAAGTAAAGACTTAGGAAAATAATTTGCACCGCAATAAAAAAAAGATTGGTACCAATAAAAGACCACTGCAAAGGATAAAAAGAAATAATGAAACAGGTCAGCAAGGCTACCCAAATCCAATGAATAGCCCGATACCGAAAGTCTTCATAAATGATCGGTAAAGTAGGGAGTAATACTGCTAAACTTAACATTAGTCAGGAGTGATTTCTCTTATCTTTCCTTCTTGATCAATTTCCCAAACATTGATGTTTCCATCATTATCAAAATCGGCGATGGCTGTTGCTTGAGCAATAAAACCTGCCTTCCCTGCTTGAATAACCTGATAGGTATACCGCGCATCTCCTTCCTCATGTAAGGTCTTCGGTGGCGTATAGCCGATTCGCTGGAAATCATCCGTATAGGAAAAATTCTTTTGATAATAAGTTTGCTCTCTGGATTGCAAATATTTCAGTTGATTTTGAGCTTCCACTGAATAGGCATCCCCAAAAAGATCATCGAAAATGGGTAATGCAACCAACATCAAAATACCGATGATGACCAATACAACCATCAATTCCGTAAGGGTAAATGCCTTAAGTTTTTGAGTTTTAAAGTTTC
This sequence comes from uncultured Saprospiraceae bacterium, assembly GCA_938015925.1. GTDB lineage: Bacteria > Bacteroidota > Bacteroidia > Chitinophagales > Saprospiraceae > CALLVY01. Next base: position 45 of record CALLVY010000288.1, on the reverse strand, counting down.
TCATAGTGATTTAGGCTTATATTTTGTTATAGAATAATCAATAAA
>CALLVY010000287.1 GCA_938015925.1 uncultured Saprospiraceae bacterium | reverse complement strand
TGAGGCGGGGAATGGATCAGGGGAACGAAGTTTTGGCGTCAGTGGCCTCTTGTACAATAGTGATGTCTTGCTCTATGATCGAGAAACGGAATCGCTTTGGTCGCAGATCAAAGGCCAGGCCATCAGCGGCCCCGCTTCTGGCACTTCTTTGCGTTTTATACCCGCCGAATTTACTACTTGGGGAGCCTGGAGCAAAGGCCATTCTCAATCGCTGGTAATGCAAGCACCGAAGGGTTTTCCCTATGACTACGAACAAAAAGCTTATGTTTCTTATTTGGAATCATCGGAACTGATTTTTCCAGTAGCCGCACACAGCCGACGCTTAAATAATAAAGATAAAATTATTGGGATTGAAATTGATGGGCAGTTTAAAGCTTATCCATTAGCGCAATTGCAAAAAAAACAATCGCCCCTAAAAGACCACTTTAACGGACAAGACCTAATAGTCTTTTATGATCCGCTAGCGAAGTCAGCGCGAATAGAAGACCCTGCGGGAAAGGTGCTAAATGGGATGACTATGTTTTGGTTTGCCTGGTATGCTTTTCATCCAGACACTTTGTTGTTTTAGTCCGAGAAGATTAGGTCTTCCATCTCTTTTTCTTCCTCAAAAACAGGTTCCTCTTTACTTTGATTAGCATCCAGAAGCGTAAAATAGAAAGTAGTTCCAGCAAGACCATCTGAGCACAAGCCAATTTTCCCCTGATGCTTTTCTACAATTCTTTGGCAGATGGCCAATCCTACCCCCGTACCTTTGTAGGCTGAAATACTGTGCAAGCGTTGAAAGGGTTGGAAGATTTTCTCTTGAGATTCTTTTGGAATGCCAATCCCATTATCTTTGATTTCGATCTGGATTCGATCTCCAATTTTTTTGGTTTTAATTTCAATGATTGGCTTTCGATCTTTGGGGATAAACTTTAAAGCGTTTTCTATTAGGTTTTGTATTAATTGAAATAGCTGAGTAGAATTCCCCATGACTGTTCCAGTAAATTCTTTGATGATCACCGCCTCCTTTTCATTGATATTGCTCTCCAGTGCAAAGAGTACTTTTTCTATCAAATCCTTCAACGATAAAGACTTTAGTTCGATTTCATCATTTTTTGATTTAGAGTACAACAACACATCATCCAGCAGATTGCCCATATGCTTTACGCCATCGGTAATAAAGGCCATAAATTCCTGTCCTGATTGATCAAAGCTATCGGTATATCTTCTTTTTAGCAAACTCGTATAACTGCCTATGGTATTCAAAGGTGCTTTTAAATCATGGGAAACGATATAAGCAAACTGTTCCAAATCTTTATTTACCCTTTCCAGTTTATCATTTGCAGCTGAAATTATAGCAAACTGATCTTCTATTTTTTCATTCTTTTTTTCCAGGACTTCGCTGTGCAGTGACTTTTGAGAGAACATCAGGTAACCCATAAATCCAGCGAGGAGAAGGATAAGAATAAAACCTATGGCCAAAAACATATACAATTGAGTGACTTGGTTTTCTTTCTGCAATACAGCCATTTGTTGGTTTCGCTCTTTCAATTCATAGATGGCTCCCAAATTGGCAACCTGTATTTTGGTTCTAACATCAGAAAGGGAATCCTTGAGCAGAATATACTTATCCTTATAAGCAATCGCTGCTTTAAAATCTCCGCATCGAGAAGAAGCCTCAGATAATTCTTTAAAGGCTTTTTGGAGGACGGGTTGAACCTGAAGTTTTTTCGCCTTCTGTAGATATCTTTTAAACATCTTCATTCCCTTCTTACAGTTTCCATTTAATATATACCAATTGGCCAAAGCCAATCCTGTAAGAATACTTTCCTCTTTTTGATTGCTATTTTCTCTGATCCTAAGTGCTTCTAAAAGCAAAGGCAAAGCTTTCTCATAATCTTCCAAAGCCAGGTAAGCTTCCGCAATGGAATGCTTGGCATGTCCCCGCTCATAGGCACTTATCAATCCATATTTTTCATCACTACTCCGCAAACGGTAGTCCAGCGACTTTTCAAAATCTTTCATTTCAAAATAGACATTAGCCAATAAATCTTCGCAATAAGAAATATCACTGATATCGCCTACCCTTTCATATAAGAGAATGGCTGCCTCTAGTTTTTCAATCGCAGCGCTATAATTATCTTCTTCGTAATAAATTTCTCCAAGCGAATAAAAAGCGTCGGCCTTATTTTTATCTCCTCCTTCTTTAAGTAGAATTTCGATCCCCTGGAATTTGTAAGTATGGGATTGCCGAAGATCTCCCATATAAGAATAAGAATCTCCTATGCGCTTAAGAATTTTTGTGGAATCTGCACTAGTCAGAATGTCTGGAAAAACAACTAATGCAACTAAAAGATGAATTGCGGCGGAATCATAATGAGATTGCCAAAAGAAAGATTCGCCGATCTTATATTGATTGTCTGCGCCCAAGCGACCTGCTGTGATCTTCCGATCCAAATCGCCTACTCGACAAAAGTATTGATTGGCAGTGACATAATCTTCCACATCGAAATACAAACAACCCAGTTCATAGGACAACTGAGCATATTCTCTGCCTTGAGAATGCTCGGATAGCTTGCCCAATTGATCTTTTAAGGCTTTAATTTGGGAACTGTGTTCTGTTTCTGCTATTCCATTTTGGAAAGAGAAAAGACATAAAAGGAGACTTAAGCCAGTCGTTAAACTGGTGATTTTTCTTATTAAACTCATGGAATCCGTGTAGCACTTGTGTTTAGTCTAAGTGGGCTCTTTATTAAATCAAAAAACGATCCACTTGTTAAGAAAACAGCAAAGGAGGTTCTAGTCTCTTGGGAAAGACTGACTTAAACTGTTTTAAATTCTTAAATTTCAGGGAAAACTAAGGAAATGCTGCTTCTTGTTTTTAATACTTTTACCAAGAATTTGTGAAAAATTCGTTCCTAATCGGGATAGCGAAAAACCTGGTGCGGACCAAAGTCCAACAATTCGATGGTCTTGTCTTTGACTCCTCCGAGACGAGTAGCCAGCTTTATAGAAGCTAAATTTTCTGGGTGAATATAGCTCACCAAAGTAGCAGCTTCTAGTTTGGAAAAGGCAAAAGCCTTTACGGCAGTAGTCGCTTCGGTCGCATAGCCTTTGCCTTGCATTTCACTTAAAAACCAATAGCCCAATTCTAATTCTGGCCAGGGATCAGAATCCCACAATCCAGCACAACCTACAAATCGCTGAGTCTCCTTTTCTACTACCGCCATCTTTCCGTAGCCTTTCATTTGCCAATGCCCGATATAGCAGGCCAGTAATCGCCAAATTTGTTCCTTGTTTTTTACACCGCCGATGTAACGAGCTGTTTCTGGGTTGGTAAAAACGGTTTCGAAATGTGGAAAGTCGGAGGCTTTAAATTCGCGAAAGAGGAGGCGTTCGGTTTCTAGATGTATCATATTATTGGTTTTATCGGCAAGCATTTCGTTTTTAGGATTTACAGACGATTACGTGCTTCATTCTCTGATCGGTTTTTCCGGTTGTTGGTTTTATTTTGATTGGAAAAATTATAGCTCATCCAAAATTCGATAGATCGAGTCCTGGGTTTTCGAACATTGGTGGTGATGATGTCTGGAAAAGGTCGGGTGTTGCCCCAGACGATAGAATTTAAAACATCATAAACATAAATCCGGCAATTGAGCCGCTTATCCAAAAAGGATTTTTTAAATAAGAGATCAAAATAATAAAATTGATCTTGTACATAAAAAGCATCCTTAACGGGAGAAAGATACCTGAAGGTGAGATCAATTCCACTTGTTTTATTTAGTTTGAAATTATTGAATAAGCGGAGAGAAAGCGTGGATTGTTGAAAACTGTCGGCTCCCTCTTCGTTGGTAAACTTTCGATGGTATACATTGATCGCACTTCTTAGCGACCACCAGGATTGGATGTCCGCGGAGAGATTGTATTCGAGGCCGATTTGTTTTTGCGAACCTTCATTCTTTCGTTGATAATACGCGATGCTGTCGATTAGATCATAAACGCCATTGATGGCATTATTGGATTGTCTAAAATAGAGGGCCGCGGTGTGTTTTTTGCGTTGGAAACTCAATTCATAGATATGAAGGTCTTCTGGTTGTAAATTGGGATTGCCAATGAAATAGCGAAAATCGTTGACTTTGATGACATTATTATTGAGTTCGGAAAAATCGGGTCGATTAAAACGTTTGGAATAGCGCGCTGAAATAGAGGATTCTGCGGAAAGGTCATAGGCATAATAGAATGCTGGAAACCAATTATTATAATTTCGCGGGATGGTTTGATTGGTGATCCAATTGATGCTTTTTAGATCGGTATGCTCTACGCGAAGCCCTATTTTCACAAAGTGCTTTTCCAAAAAGGATTTGCTGACATTGGTATAGACCGCACTAATCCCTTCCTCATAACTCAGCGAAGCACTCTGATCCGTTTCTTGCCAAAGTTCTCCAAAAAGCCTTTCAGCCAACAAATCATTATTTCTTTCGGTCTTACCATAGCGGGCGCCGAATCCTAGAACCCAATCGCCTTGGAATTTTTTATTCAAATCACTTTGCAGAGAATAAATATTCGTTTCATTATTAAAAAGGCTCTTTTCAAAATTATCGGTAAAACGCATCAAGCGATAGAAAGTAGCCGCACTAAACTCATCTTCATATTCTTGTTGAATGCCATCAGCGATGACTTTCAGGGTACTATTCAAAGTATCGAGGGTCCAGGTATAATTGAAGACCAGGTTATTGACGTGGTCGGCTATATCATTGGTGGAAAGCGTATTTCCGGTTTCCAGGATATCTTCTCCATTGCTCAGTTGGAGGTCGCTGTCATTGACATTGTATCTCGTCCTGGCACGCCCAAAAAATTCTGCTCCAAATTCATGGTTCTTCCAAGGAGCCAATACAAAGCCCAATTGGTAATTGTGCCGATCCTCTACCCTATTGTCCGCTCGTTCCGTTTCTAAAAAATCATCAGATGCCAAATAGCTAATACTGGATCGAATGGTCGCATTCACATTGCGATTCAAATGATTATAACTGGCATAAACATTCCAAAGATTTGCACCATAGTTTAAATTAGCCCGGGCATAGCCTTGGTAATATTGTTCTCCCATATACTCGAGCGAAATTCTTTGGCTACTATTAAAACCTATCATTTTTTTTCGCAAAACAATATTGATCACTCCACCAAGGTTGTCGGCATTCGCACTCGCTCCGGGAGTGGTTTGGACTTCAATGCTTTTGATATTGTCGGAAGGAATATTTCGGAGATAGGTGGTCAATTCTTCTCCTTGCAAGTTTAGGGGACGACCATTGATCCTCACTCTGGGTGCAGCATTGCGCATCAGAATACCTCCTTCACTATCAACCCAGACATAAGGTGTTTGTTGTAAAACCTCTATCCCATCATAACCTTCTTTCAAGGGACTACTCGCAATATTAAAAACCAACTTATCTTCTATTCGCTCCATCACAGGCCGGCTGGCGGTAACGACCACATCCTCCAATTGATTGATATCTTCTTCTAAGAGAATACTTCCAAGGTCTAGTGATTGTTCTATTGGTAGGCTTTTCTTCCAATCTTTATAACCAATATACAAGATGGTCAGGAGGTAATCGCCCTTTTTCTCGATCTCCAATTCGAAGCTTCCATTTTCATCGGAAACGGTACCGAGTAAGAGTTGATCATTTAAACTATCGGTTAGCACAATATTCGCAAAAGCAATGGGAAGCCCTTCTTTATTCTCGACTTTCCCGCTCAGGGTCGTTTGAGCAAAAGAATTGACGGTTCCAAAAACCAACAAAAGAGGAAGATAAATAAGGAAGTAGTATCGGGTCATTGCTTTATTTTTCAGACAAAGAGTTTTAATTTTATTTATTGCCTTGGTAAGTTAAGCAGTTCGTGGAATTACTCTAGGGCATTTCTATAAAAAAAAATAGGAAGGCTACTATTTAACATCTTCTAGAAAAAAATTTAGATACAATAGCCTAACAAAGAATAATTAAATCGCTTTTTTCAAAGAGAACAATCCGATGGAATAAATTCTTAGCTCTAAATATTAGGAAATATTAATCGAAATTGTTATGTTTGAAATGTTGTAAAATGAATCCTATTAATAAACAGTAGTAATTTTACAACATCTCGTATTCAGCAATAAAAATTGAGTTACTAAAACACTACTTACTTTTCAGGAGAAGATTTTAAATCCTTCAAGAAAACCATTTTTCATTTATTTCTCCTTTTTCTTAAAAAAGCTTTAGAGGTACTAAAGCTAAAATAGTCTAAAAACAAAACATTTCATAAAGGTTGTCAAATGCAAATGACTCGTTTGCTCCGAGGGGTATATTTCTATGCCTGGAACTAAAGTACGCATTGTACGGAAGAGTTTTGTATTAAGCAGACCTTGTTTCTTTTATCATTTTTACCTTACCCAAAAGTAAGGGTAATCATTATTTTTTAAACAATAAAAAGTCTTATCATGAAAATCAAATTTTTCGTATTTGCCCTCGTAGCATCCTTTATGTTTAGTGGATGTGTAAAAGAAGATTTAGCCTCTGAAATGGCAGAAACTGCACAAATGGAACACGAAATGAATACAGAAGGTGTTGACGCTATTCAAGCGAGAGCATCCAAAGCAGCACCTCCGGTATCCGTCCCTTGTGAAACTGCATTTTTTGCACAAAACATGCCTGCAGGAACCGTTGCTTATCTTTCAGTAAATCAGACGATTATTGCAACTTTTGTAAACACGCTTTACATTACTTTAGAAACCAATACGACTTACCAAATCTTCCTTCCTGGCTGTGAAGAGTTCGTAAGATTCTGCTCTTGTGGCGAAAATTATGGAACACTTACTCCAGTTCCTGGTGGCACCGTTGTAACTTTTACAACTTCTAGTGATGGTACTCCTTACTCGACTTGTGCTTTCTAAGTAGTTTTTTTTTGAAAAATCTAGCAATTCTACGAATTGCTCTACTAAATTTAAAAACCCACGAAAGGAAAACTTTCGTGGGTTTTGTATTTTAGTTATCTCCTATCCAATCAATTGATCCGTTGCAAATTATCATCGACTTCTTTGTTTTTAAAAGCAGACTTTGCAATATGTCCAAAGGAATACCGCAAGGCAATAGAACAAGCTCTGCCATCCGCAAAAAACAAATTCTGCGCATCGATTTGCAAGAAGGAATAATTTTGCTCAAAATTCATCTGTCGAAAAATATCATTGAGGTTGACGGATAATCTTAATTTTTTAAAAAAGGTTTGGCTGACGGAGGCACCCAATACTAGCATTCCATTATTAATGGATGCACCGAGCTTTCTATCGGTCACAGCCCAGCAATTGATGCCCAATACGGTTTTGGTTTTTAAATTAAATTGATGACTAGAATAAGCATAGATAAAGGGTTGAACTTCCTGAGCAATAACACGGGCATCTTGAATCTTTGTTAGATTGACGGACAGGAGATTTGTGGAACTCCAAAACTGATAAGTCAATGGGCTCGTAATCGATAGCCCCATGGTGTTTTCGCGATCGAAATTCTCAGGAGAAGAAATGATTCTACCTTGAGTCTCATCGTAAATAACGCTGGTATAATTGGGATTTTCTTTGCTGATATAAAAGCCCCGTAAAGCGTGTTTTCCAAATTGAAAATTAGCAGACCACTCTTGTATCAGGATGGGTTTTAAGTTTACGTTTCTGGTATATTCCAAAAATGGATTGAGGTAAGTGGAGATGGAACTTGCATTTAGATAGTTGGGTCGTCGGATGGTTTTCGCATAATTCAAGGTGATCGCCTTGGTACTATCTAAAGGAATATTCAGCATTACTTTTGGAAACAGTATGGTTCTTTTACGATCTACCAGCAAGGTATCAATCATTTGGAAACCGCCTTCTACCTGGTTGCGTTCCGCTCGGATTCCGGCCGAATAAGACCATGTTTCAACTTCTCCAGACCATTGCAGGTATCCCGCATAATTACTTTCCAGGTAATCATAATTGCGTTCTGACTCCTCTTCCTCCACCAAAAATTGAAAGAAAGAAAATGCCTTGGCTTTTCCTGAAGAAACATTGATTCCAAGCTCCAACTTTCCTTGCGAAGCTACTGATTTTTCAAAATCCAATCGCAGGGCTCGGGAGTCAATTTGAAATTCTTGAACCCGGCTTTGTTCTGCGATGATTTTTCCATCTCCATAATTATTAAAAATCTGGCTATCCAAATTTCGATAATAATTGGAATATTGTAAACCCAAAAAAAGATTACTGGTTTTCATCTTTTTATTGTAATTGATATTACTCGTAAAAAAACCTCTGCGTTCAAATTCATCGAGATTGGTTGCAATGGTTTTAATCGAATCGGCTTCTTCTACAAAGGAAAGTGTTCTCAATGGTGCATCCGTGGTGTGGGCTCTAAAATTCGTTTGTACTGAAATGTAATCCTCCTTATTCAACTGATAATAAAGACCGCCACCGATTACGTACTGTGGTCGAGGACCGATAGATAAACTCACATTTTCATACCTTGGCAATGGCTCCCACAGCCCATAAGTCGACCTTACACTCTCCCAGTGTTGCAATTGGTTAAAAGCCAAATTGGTTTTCAATTCCCACTTATCTTTTTTTGCGGAAGCATTTAGGCTTGCATAATTATTAAACCTTCTTTTAAAACTCGCATTCTCCGTCAGGCTCACTTGATAGCCATTGGCCAAATTGGGTATTCGGGTGATTAGGATTACTGCTCTGCCTTCGGCTTCATATTTTGCAGAGGGATTATTGATGATCTCTATATCCTTGATGCTTTCCACCGGAATGGAATTGAGATCTGCCGCAGTGATTCTTTGTTTTCCCAAATAGATCAAAGGACTGCCTTTACCAAGAATAGAAATACTTTCCTGGTCTGGACTCAATTGAATCCCTGGCAACATCGCCAAAACATCTGTGGTCGTGGCTTGGTTGGCAAAAATAGAATTGTCAATGGTGATTTTTAGGTTTCCATTTTTATTGACAAAAGTATTTCGCGTGGCCTTGACGGTTACTTCTTCTAAGTCATTGGTGCTCGTTTCTATGCTAATATCCAGGTTTAAATCTTCTTTTAAATTTATTTCCTGCGCATAATCCAAATAGCCCAAGCAATTGATTTTTAGCCAATAAGTGCCAGCAGCAATGGGGTCGAAAGCAAAGTGACCTGCATCTATGTATTGGTATTTGAGCAAAACCGAGTCTGCGGAATACAATAAGACATCTCCGAAAAGCAAGGCTTCGCCTTTGGAATCTTGAACGCTTCCCTGGATGGAAAAGGAACTTTGAGCGAAAGTGGAAAAAGAAAAAAAGACAAAGACAAAGACAAGACTGTGGAGATACTTCATTAATCAATGGTTCTATTGGGTAAATTTTTCTTAGTCCCCAATGTCTACACCATCTTAGCAATAAGGTTCAATGCAAAAAAAAGAAAAAAACACTAAATTCCGTAACCTCTTTAATTTTGGACTGTCTACCTTACAACAAAACCAAACCAGTGAATTCTTTAAGCGACGAAAAATTGATGGAACGGATACAAGGTGGGCACTTAGATGCCAGTGGATTGCTGTATCAGCGGTATAAAAAACCTCTATTTGCTTATTTTTTCAACAGTACCCGGCAAAGAGAAGGAAGTGAGGACTTGGTGCAAATCACTTTTGAGAAGATGCTAAAGTACCGAGGCAATTTTAAAGGACAGGGTACTTTTAAATCCTGGTTGTTTTCGATTGCTCGAAATGCGATGAAGGATGAGTGGAGAAAAAAAGAAAAGCATCAAAGCAATTCCATTGATCAAAAGGCCTATGCCCTTGCCGACCTCGCCCACTCCGGAGAGGATCAAATGATCCTTAATGATCGAGAAACACTGCTTCATCAAGCTATGCAAAGATTGGCACCAGATAAACGAGAACTCTTGGCTTTGGTAAAGCTAAATGGGAAAAAATACAAGGAAGTTGCGGCCATTTATCAGATCACAGAAGCCAATGTGAAAATAAAGATTTTTAGAATCATGAAGGAGTTGAGGGATTATTTGAAAAGCATTCAAGCAAATGAACACTACTAAACGGCAATTGTCATGGAACAAAAAAATAAAATACTAAAGGCTTATCAAGCAGGAACACTAGACGAGCAAGGACAAGTGCAATTGGAAGCTTGGATTGCGGACGGGAGTTTGGATTTGGAAGAATTGGAATTCTTCTCCGAGACACTCGATTACCTCGGACAACCAGAGCAATTGATGCCTTCCGCTAAAATGGATGGTCGTTTTTACGCCAATTTAGAAAAGGAAAAGAGCCAATTGCAAAATAGTAAAACGCTTAGTGCTCAATTCGCAGATTGGCTACTGGTCTTCCAAAGATGGGCTTTGCCCATCACCGCAGCGATCTTGCTATTTTTGGGAGGTCGATTTTGGGAAATGAAAAGCACGGACCTAACTCCTGAAAACGATGCTTCCCATATCGCCAGTGTTTTGATAAACACCGAGGATGTTAGTGAAAAAATCCACTTGGTATCTTCTACTAAAATTGTGGATGAGACCGATAAAAAAATAATCGATGCATTGCTATTTACTTTGAGCAATGACGATAGTAATAATGTTCGATTGGCTTGTATTGATGTGTTGATGAATTACAGCTATCTGCCCTTAGTGAGAACGGGTTTGATCAGTTCGATAAGTCGTCAAAACTCACCCGTCGTACTTGCCAATCTCGCAGAAGCCATAGCGGCTGGCGGGGAAAAAATGGACAAAGCAGAAATCCATTCCCGCATTGACCAACAGCTTCCTCCTCCAGTAAAAAAGAGCATGGAAGCTGTATTAATCAACCTCTAAAATTTTAAAAAAATGAGACAACTATTTTTAATGGCAGTTTGCCTTTTCTTGGCTCTAGACGGGTATAGCCAAGAGATCTTTAACAAATCTTTTCCCAGTACTGGCATTTCCCATTTTGGAGTATCCAACATTTCTGGTGGGATCGAAATCAAAGAAAGTTTTACGAATCAAATCACGATCAAGGCGACTTTAGTGGAAGGAAAAATGCCAAAAGACACGCGCCTTGATTTTAAAAAAGACGCGGATTACTTAATCGTTTATCCTAGGACGATCTGTAGCCAGGAG